>JBGTCJ010000165.1:0-18711 GCA_041748895.1 Pirellulaceae bacterium | reverse complement strand
GTTTTCGTCATCAATCGCCACGCGGCGGCGCCCGAGAAGAAAAGTGGTATGTCGTGTGCGAGTCCCGTGTTGAGTTCATGGGGCTCGACGATCCCTCGGAGCACACTTCCGGGACATGAGAACCCTTTAGCCCCCTTGGTGACATCGACGACCGGCAAACGCAGCAAATCGATGGCCCAGTGGCAAGAACTGTCCATCGTGATCAGCGTCCCGCCCTGTCGGACGAACGCTTCGACCGCTAAGGATCCCTCGGGGTCGATCCCACCGGTCAACGGCAGTGGTACGGAGTCGGCGCCCCGGCCCCGATTGATCGTTGTCGATGTCACGCTGGGAATCACCAAAACATCAATCAAGTCACCGAGTTGGCCCGCTCGCACCTGCTCGTTTCTCACGGTTACAAATGGGATTTCAAATTCGTCGAGAACCCACCGGAGCCAACCCTCGTCGATGGCAGCGGACCAAGGCGAAAAGACACCAATTCTTGGCATCCGACTGAGTGTGATCCCGGCGGATGAACTGCGAGCGAACTCACCAGTGGCCGGCACCACCAAACCCGCGAGTTTTGAATCCGTGATCACCTTGAGCGATTCACCCTCGCGAAGTTTCTTGGAGACCACCTTCCAACTGTCGCTGTTCGTCAAAGCCATCGCATGGTCGCCCCCCAACTCCGCGACGCGAGGATCGCCGTGGAATGTCGATACGGCGGCAACCGGGTCGGTGACTGGCTTCAGAGAGGCCTCGAAGTCATGACTCACTTCGACCCGTCGAACGCCCATTAATAAAGGCAGCGTCCACCCGGTCACGTCGTAGGGTGTCGTTCCGGGAGGGAAATCCTGGAGCTCGAACAAATCCTTGACATAGTTGCCGTAAGGCTGATCGCGGAGAATGACAATTGTCCCTTTGGGATAGGGACGTCCGTCGGCTTCGAACGGAGCTTGGCTGACCTGGATCTCAACGCCTGTCTCCAGCAAGACATCAATCAGCCGTCGCGTCGCGCCAATGTCAGGGGTGTCGTTTGGGATCAGCCATCCCCGAGGTCCTCCCGCAACCCCGGCGTCAATGCTCCGCTGAGCCGCTTCCATTTTGTTTCTGAGCCAGAAGGTCGGCTCACGCGAAATGCTGCCCAGCAAGGAGCGGCCGAAAGCGAGTTCGTACTCGATGATGTCCGCCAGACGCCACCATCCGCCCGTCCAAGGCCTGAGGAATTGATTGGAAGCCTGGTAGCGGCCGGAACCCATCGGATCCTTGAGCGAGGACTGCGACTGGAAAATGGGCGTCGCCACTTTCACCGACGCTGCCTCTGTCAAAATCCCAATGATGTGATGGCGACCGGGCACACTTCGGTTTCCGCCATTCCACCAATTGTCATACGAGACACCGCTGGCAATCCCCGTCAGCCCATCGCGGGTGAGATCCATTGCCGCTCGAGTTCCGATCAAGTTGATGCCGGCGACGATTCCCGGATCGAGATTGGGGTTGAGCGGATCGCGATAGGGAGGAACGAAGAATCGCTCGGTTGTGCTGCCCTGTTGATGAACATCCCAAAAGAATTGGGGAAGCCAATCTCGGTACAGCAGGCGAGTCAGGAGCCGCGACTCGACTTGCGTCAGCATGAACCAATCACGGTTGTTGTCGTGACCGGTGTAAAGTTGGTAGAGGCGAGTCAGCGAGCTGGCTTCGAGTGGCGTGCCGACATGCTCGCGATACCAGTGGACCACGTGATCGACGCCGTCGGGGTTGAGCGAAGGCGTGATCACGACGACCGCATCCTTCCTCGCCGATCGCCATGGCTCCTCATCGGAGGTGGCCAACAGCCACGCGAGCTGCATAGCCATCTCCGTCGCCGCCGCCTCGGTGGCATGCATGGTCGGCGTGACGAAAAGGATTACCTTCCCCTTGGCAATCGCCTCTTCTTTTTCGTCGTCGGTCGCACCTCGTGGATCGGCGATCCGTCGGGAATACGCCTTGATCACGTCGAGGTTCGCCAAGTTCTCTTCGGACGAAATCACGGCAACCAGGAAGTCACGGCCCTCGGACGTCTTCCCAACGCTTTCGAGCCACACTCGCTCGCTCGACTTGGCCAATTCTTGATAGTAACCGCTGACCTGATCCCAATCCGCGAGCTCGAAATCAGTTCCCACGGGACGGCCAAGGTAGTCCTCAGGTGAGCGAACGGTCGGATCCTTCACCGCGGTCGAACTCGAGGCCTGATCACCCTCGCGCGAGCGTGCTACCGCCGGCGAAGACTCCTGGGCCTGACAGCAGGTGTCGGTGGGCACCACAGCGGCCGCTGCGACGAGCAGCAGGAGCGGTGCGATGACACGGGGGATGGTCCAGGAGATAGCCCGCGTGCAGGCGGTGAGACGGAGGATGAACGGGAGATGTGAGCTGTTGGCGAGGCGAATGTGCGCTGGCATCCGGAACGGTGGGTCAAAGGGAAAATCGATCGGTCAAAGCGAACACGGGGGCGGCCCGGCGTCGTCCGAAGGCCATCCTGATTTGGCAGGACAGACGATTCAATCGACAGGGAGCCAAATCGCGGGAGGAAATTTCAAGGCTGCGGAGTCGACACCACCAATGACTCGGCCAGCGCATTCAACTCGGTATACGCATCGAGTGCCGTTCGCTCTTGCAAGCGGATCGCTTCTTCGACGGAGAACCCTTGGTCACGCCACTCGGCGCGGGCCGCGGCCACCCACTGCAATCCCTTTCGCTCGGTCGGCAACGTCCGCTCCCAAACGGTTGGCAGGATGGAAGTATCGAGCAGTTGAAGGGTTTCCTCACCTTCCGCGGACACCTGCTCAACATAGACTTGGTCACGAAGCGCCCTTGCCGTATCGCACAGCGGACTCGTCTTGGCGCCCACCAATTCATCGGCAACCAAACGTGTGGCCGCCCAACAGGGGACGGCAATCGTGAAGGCGGGTTCGCCCAACATCGTCCACATCGTTGTGCATCGAGGGTCCTCACCTGGCGCCACGCCGTGGAAGACGGCCGCCGAAACGCTCGTTCGTCGGCTGATCGTGTGGCTCGTGTCGAGCGTCGGTGGAAGCGGCTCGAATTCTCCGTTGACCGATCCGGGGATCGCGACACCGCTGGCATCGGCGTAATCTCGAGCACTCTGTTGCAGCAGGTACGAGACCGACACGCCGCCGTCGGCCAGTGCCATGTCCATCAATTTGCAACCGCGGAGGAATCGACCACCCGAGTACATTTTGGCCACTTCGACGGGGTCCGTCGGTTCACCGGATCCGGTGAACGAAAAATTCGAGCGAACGACATATCCATGGGGCGCGACCTCCGGATCATTCGCGTCAAACTTGCGAAACGCCGACGCGGATGTTTCAAAAATGACCGCTCCACCCTCCGCATCGATGACGCCAAAATTCGCATTCGTCGCCCGAGCACCATTGGTCCGGTTCAACAGCTCTTCAAAATCTTCCACCGTGCCACACGTTTCGAGCGCGAGTCGCATGAAACTGCCGTTGCCTAGTCCCTTGGCGCCTTTGGTGGCCAAGTCATTGGTGACCGAATTCTCGATGCAAAACCCCGCTTCGTTGGTACCCATCCAGATCGACGTACGCTGGCCCGCGTTGACCACGGCCGTGAATGGATACTTTCCTCCGCTGAAGTGAATGACCTGATTGTCCTTGTGCGGAGCGTCGCGGTTTTTCCAGAGCAAAGGGCGACCGTCGACGGTCGCTTTTCCACTGACCACGCCGGTCGTGCACGCGGGAGCCATTTCCGTCCAAACGAGCAGAGAGGCAATCACCACCAGCCCACAGGTGCTCAAATCATTCATTCGCTTCATGGCTAAACTCCTCGACAGTGACTGGTTGGCCCGCGGCCCAAAGCACACCCTGCAAGACGAGGTGATTGGGACCCTGCGACACTTCAGGGTGAGGGCTGTAACAGATGACTCTTCCGTTTCCGTATTCGGCTCGCGCGATTGCCGTCGTGCCGATCATCACACCCTTAGGGGCTCCATTTTTCGCGATCTCCGAGGCGAAAAGGGCAAGCGTTTCGTACGGCGGCAAATCCTCCTTCGTATCGGGCGCCAGCAGCGGGCCTTGCCCATAGTACACGTCCACTTCGTCGGAAATTTCGCCCAGTGCGTCTTTACCCGTTTCAGTCATTTTCAGCACCGCTGGTCCCGTCCCGCGAGCCCAATGCTCGCGATCGACCACTTTGGCATTGAGCAAATTCAGAGACCAACTGTAATGCGACGAGGCGAGGTAGGATCCGGCGCAGATGCCCACGTAGCCACCTCCGTCGCGAACGAATTGGCGAACCTCCCGCGTCCCGTCGTCTCCGAGGTTCCTCGCCTGCGCGCTACCCGACCCGCCGGGCATGATCAGCACATCGATATCGGAAAGTGCGCCGGACTGGATCTGTTGCGGTGTCAATCGCTGGACCTCGAAACCCGACTCGGCGGTGAGAAATCGGCTGAGCGATTTGGGCCCTTTCGCCGTGCCGCTCGTGTTGTCGTAAATCCCAACTCGAATGAGCCTCTGACTGGACTCGGTGAGGGTATTCGAACCCGCATCATCCGCTGTCGAGGCGGTTGCTGAGGCGGCCAAACCCACGCCGCCGAAGTCCTGACCCACGGCATTCCGTTCGGCGATGCCGGGCGCCCACAAGGCCATCGAAACGACCAGAAGTAACCGCCACGCGATGCGAGCGGCGCGATCTTGCAAGAAATGGATACGGCTATTTGATGACATGCGGATGGGCATTGCGAGTGGCGGGATCTGAATCAACGGTGGGCTTTGAAACCGAGTCGTAGGAGGGAACGATCGTGCTTTGAAACTCGGTATCACAAAGGCAGTTGGGGGCGATAGCAATTGGCGTACCGGGTCGCGTCGCGAGCGATGCGAGGGCCACACCGATGGACACCGTGGGACGGTTCGCAAGGCGACCGGGCCGACCGCTCGTCGGTCCTAGGGGACGTTAGCCTAGCGTTGCCGGAATCAAAAATGGATTCCTGCAGCTGCCATTCTTTGTACTCGCTTCGGCGAGACTGCCCAAATGATGCGCTCGTCTGCGCCCTCGTTACGCAGTTCGTCACGGCGTCAAAAGCCGATCTACGTTGGCAGCTAGATTGTGTTGATCATCGCACGGTCTTGTGGGATCAGGTTTGCGGACAGGCCCACATAGTGATAGTGAAGAATGCACTTCAGTAGGTACACGAACTGGATGGCCGGGTCACGTCGCTGACGCCACATTCCGCGAAGGCGGCGGCGGTATTCCTGTCGCAGGTCCGCCTGGGAGACCTGCCGCATCAATCGTCGATAGAGCACGGCGCAACGAACCAGTATTTTAGCTTGTTCCTGCAGCCAAGCCACGCGATGGTTCCGCCAGTACGCATGCTGAGCCCGGTTGAATCGAAACGAAGGGTCGTGGAACAGGCTGTCGATGCGATCGAAGTAGGCCGCCGGTTCATACAGATCCTTGAGCACCTCCATGTAGCCATCGCGAAGCGCCTCGCGGGTCATTCCCCGTGGGATCACATTGGTCCCGAACTCGGGGGCATCGTCCAGATCGAGCCGACCTTCGGCCATCAAGCGGTCGTAGAGCGGGGTCTTGGGTATGGCCGAAAGCATTCCCAACATGGCGTGGGCCACGCGAGCCTGCTCGATGAACTGTGCTTGTGATTCAAAGATCGCTTCATCGTCGTTATCGAATCCGACGATCATGCCGGTCCAAACCTCGATCCCCGCTGCTTGGACGCGATGAATCTTCTCGACCAACGAGCCGCCGGAGCGGAGGTTTTGGAACTTTTGAGTTTCCCGTAACGATTCCGCGTTGGGACTTTCGACGCCGATGAAGACCGTTTGGATGTTTGCCTCAACCAGCAATTCCAACAGGTCCGGATCGTCCGCGAGATCGATCGACGCTTGCGTGAAGAAGATAAACGGATACCCCTTCGATTTCTGCCAATCGACGATCTCCTGAAGGATCGGGCGAATCGCTCGTTTGTTGCCGATCAAATTGTCGTCGACGATGAAAGCGGTGCGCATCTTCTGCGCGTACATCGCATCGAGTTCGGCGATCACCTGAGCGCTGGTCTTGAGCCGCGGGCGGCGTCCGAACGTGACGATGATGTCACAGAACTCGCACTGAAAGGGGCAGCCGCGCGAGATCTGCAGGCTGCTGAACATGTACTGGCTGACGTCCAACAAGTCGTATCGCGGACAGGGCACGCGGGTCATGTCGGTCCGCTCCGCCTGTTCGTAGCGCGACTCGTGAATTCCGCGTTGCCACTGGTCCAAAAAGAGCGGCCACGTCTCCTCGGCTTCGCCCACAAAAACCACGTCGGCCAAATCACCGAAGTACTCGGGCTTGACGGTTACCCAGGGGCCGCCGACGACCGTGAACACCCCGTGGCTCTTGAGCGTTTGCAGGACTTCACGCATTCGAAACCGCTGGACGCTCATGCCCGTGACGCCGACCATGTCCGCACGAGCGATCTGGCCGAAGTCCAGCTCCGTGACATTCTCATCGATCAGTGTGACGCGATGCTCAGCGGGCGTGAGTGCGGCCAGCAGAGGAAGGCAGGCGACCGGAAGGTTGGCCTTCTTGCCCAGAAGCGGCAGCGCGTATTCCATCCCCCAATACGACGCCTCGAACCGCGGATTGATCAGGACGATCTCAGCCATGGCTACCTCCGGGGGAAGTTCCGACCGCTCCATTAGACGCCGCTAAGTCGTCGGCGTAAATCACCGACGGCAAGAGATCAGGGCTTGATTGTCGTCGAACCGCGAAGCTCAACCTGGACGTCGTGCTCCTGATGGTCGTCGATCAGGGTAATGAATGAGTCGGCTTGTTCGATGCCGTCGAGTGTCAATCGGATGGCAGGCGGTGGCACCTCCTGGGCATCACCGTGATCCGGCGGTGCATCGTGCTCCGGCGCGGCGTGTTGATGGACGTTGATGTGATAGAACGTCTCGCGATACCGATAATGCATCTGGAAGTGGTTCCAGCTGGCCGGGAGGCAGGGGGTAATCCAAAGCTTGTCGACTTCCAATCGAAGGCCCATCAGCGATTCGATGATCAATCGATACATCCAACTGGCCGAGCCCGTGTACCAGGTCCAGCCGCCCCGGCCGACGTGGGGCTTCACACCATAAACATCGGCGGCGACGACATAGGGCTCGACGCGGTACGTGTCGACATCGTGGGGCGTCGAGGCGTGGGAAATCGGGTTGATTAGCGAGAACAGTTCCCATGCCAAACGATGATCACCCATGGCTGCCGCGGCCATCACCGTCCAGATGGCGCTGTGCGTGTACTGGCCCCCGTTTTCGCGTACGCCCGGGACGTAACCTTTGATGTAGCCCGGATTGAGATCGGATTTATCGAATGGCGGGTCGAGCAGAAGGATCAGGCGGTCATCGCGGCGGACCAAACGGCGATCGAGGCTAGACATTGCCGTCTCGGTCCGGCTGGTCGCTGCCGCCCCGGAAAGCACCGACCAGCTCTGGGAAATGGCATCGATCTGGCATTCCTCGTTTTCGGCTGACCCGAGCGGAGTGCCGTCATCGAAGTAGGCTCGCCGATACCACTGGCCGTCCCAGCCGTGGCGGTCGAGGTTCTCACGAAGTCGACTGGCCTCGACGAGGTAACGATCCGCGCGTGTGGCGTCGTCGCGCGACCGAGCGAGGGCGGCGAATTCGTTGAGGCAGTGATAGAGGAAGAAGCCGAGCCAAACGCTTTCTCCTTGGCCGTGTTGGCCGACCAGGTTCATGCCGTCGTTCCAATCGCCACATCCCATCAACGGCAGGCCATGACGACCGAACCGCAGCCCGCGTTCGATCGCGCGGGCGCCATGTTCATAAAGCGAGCCCACTTCATCGGAGATCTGCGGGAGATCGAAATTCGATTCTTCGTCGTCTCTCAACAGGCGGGCGGTCAAAAAAGCAACGGGTTCATCGAGCACACCCGTGTCGCCGGTCACCGAGACGTACCGGCTGATCGCCAGCGGCAACCAGAGGTAATCGTCTGAAAAATGCGTGCGTACGCCGCGGCCTCCCGGAGGATGCCACCAGTGTTGGACATCGCCTTCGCGGAATTGACGCGATGCCGCGCGGAGCAGGTGTTCGCGGAGAAGTTGGGGTTGGGTATGGACCAACGCCATCGCATCCTGCAGTTGATCCCGAAAGCCGAAAGCGCCGCCGGATTGATAGAACCCCGATCTGGCCCACATGCGACAGGCGAGCGTCTGATAAATGAGCCAACCGTTGGCGAGAAAATTGACGGTGGGATCGGGCGTTTCCAAGTGAATCGCACCCAACGTCCGGCTCCAATAATCCCAGACGCCATGAATCGCGCGGTGGGCGCTATCGACGCCGCGAAATCTCTGTGCCAAGACCCTGGCCTCGGTGATGCCTCGCGTCGCGCCGAGGGTGAATGTGATGGTTCGCTCCTGTCCGTCGATGAGCGACAGAGGGGCTAGGAACGCGGCGCAGGGATCGTAGCCGGCACCGACGCGTCCGGAGAGCCGCGTGCGTCGCAACGCCGCCGGTTGGGCCAGGTTGCCGTTTCGACCGATGAATTCGGTGCGGTCGCCCGTGAGCGTGCGGC
This sequence comes from Pirellulaceae bacterium, assembly GCA_041748895.1. Taxonomy (GTDB): domain Bacteria; phylum Planctomycetota; class Planctomycetia; order Pirellulales; family Pirellulaceae; genus UBA6163. The sequence continues at coordinate 10,128 of JBGTCJ010000165.1, read as the reverse complement.
TGGGTTCGCTGCAATTGATAAACGCGACGCGGTCGCCAAACTCGGGGCTGTATACGTTTCGCGCAAGGATCGCGCCGCTCGAAGCATCCAATTCGGTGACGATGTGTTGCAGCGATTTGGCACGGATGTCACCGAGCACGAGTTCCCAGTAGCCGGTGAGCGAGATTTTTCGGGGGCGGCCCGAGCGGTTGGTGATTTTGAGTTTGTAGAACTTTACCGGTGCATCGGTGGCCACGTAGACCATCAGCTCGGTCGTCAGGCCGTCTTCGGTGTAGTCAAAGATGCTGTAGCCAAATCCATGCCGCGCGACGTAGCTGGAATCGCCACGAGCCGGGAGCGGCGAGGGAGACCAGAAGTGTCCTGTCTCCTCGTCACGCACGTAAATCGCTTCGCCACCGATATCGGAGACGGGATCGTTGTGCCAAGGTGTGAGCCGGAATGCGTGGCTGTTCTCGGCCCAACTGTACCCGCTTCCCCCCTCGGAAACGACGGTTCCGAATTGCGGGTTGGCGATCACGTTGACCCACGGTGCGGGGGTCGTTTTGCCAGGGGGGAGAATGGTGATGTATTCACGACCATCGCGGCTGAATCCGCCCAGACCGTTGAAGAACGCGAGGTCGCGATCGGGTGTCGTGCTGAGAGATGACGGTTCGGGGCGGCGGCGAGTGACGCCGAGCGCGGGGATCGACAACTCGGTTCGTCCGCGGCGTTCGGCTTGTTCGGCCAAACTTCCTCCGTCGTCAAGCAGAACGATTCGCGCCACGCTTTGAAGCAACGCGCGATCCTCCTCGGACATCTGCTCGCCGCGGCGAATAAAAATGCCGCCGGGTCGATCGACACCCGATGCCTCAGGGCTGGCCGCGACCAAATTGACGATCGTGTCTTGTAGCGATTGTCGATAGACCGATTCGTCTTCGTTCCAAATCACCAGGTCGACCACGAGTCCCTTCAACCGCCAATAGGCGTGAGCCAGAACCGCTTGCCGAACCAAAGCGATCTGTTCTTGATCGTGGACACGGACCAGCACAATCGGCAGGTCTCCCGAGATTCCGTAACCCCAAAGGCCGGATTGTCCCTGGCGATTGCGGCTCAGGATGCTCGCCTTGGCGCGACGCAGTGACGACGCATAGAGGATCGAGCCGGCCAGCCGCCCATAGACCTGCGCGTCGGACTCGGAAATGCCCAACTGCTGCAGGATAATGTGGCTATGGGTCCAGGCGAGGTCGAATACGCGATCGGCCAAATTGCGATCGTGGTACTTTTCGGTCAGCGCCTCGATCCCGGCCCGAGTTTCGGCGATACCCGTGACGATATCGATTCGAACCGCCTCATCGGGTTGCAATCGCACGGTCTGCCGAATGGAAACGATCGGATCCAGGACCGGGCCTTCACTATTGGTAAGTGGCGCCTTGGTTTCGAGAGCGGCGGGGGAAGCGAGCGACCGATGGCGGCCGATAAAACGCATCCGATCGGTCTCAAACGTCGGTTCACTGGCCGTGGTCCCCCTGACACTCATCATGTGGGTCATCCAGGGCGGCTGCTCTTCGGCCGAGCGAGCGCGGCGGGTGCAGTAGATTGCTTGACGTTCCGCGACCCACTCGGTTTGCACGAAAAGATTGCTGAAGGCCGGATGCGCTTCGTCCTGTGCCTGAGGCGCCATCACGACCTCAGCATAGCTGGTGAGCTCGATCGTCCGCGGAAACTCGCTGCGATTGGTCACGGTCACGCGTCGAAGTTCGATATCGTCCTCGGGTGAAACGCTAACCTGCGTGTAGGTTTCGATCTCGTCATCGGTGCGGCGAAACTCAGCCCGCGCTTGAGTGAAGATTGCCTCGTAGTTTTCGGAGGGCCGCGTCGTCGGCTGCCAGGCGCTCGACCAGTACGATCCGCTTTCGACATCGCGGAGGTAGCAGAAGTTGCCATAGCCGTCACGCGTCGCATCTTCTCGCCAACGGGTGAGCGTCAGGTTGTCCCAACGGCTGTAACCTCCCCCGGCGCTGGTGACCGCGACGTGGTAACGACCGTTGGAAAGGAGGTGCGCCTCGATGCCGGCGCTGTTGGGGTCGGTGAAGACTCGCATGGTCCCGGTCTCTTCGCCGGATGCTAGTCGTGTCGCGCTCGCTTCGGTCGCGTGCGGGTAGACCGGCGCCGTTGCCTTGGGGATCCGCTCCTGAAGCAGAAGCTCCGCGGCGCGGAGCGTGGGATCGGCCAAAAACCGGCGCTGCATCGGTTTATCGAGCAATGCGTACGCGAGCGAGAGCAGGCTCATGCCCTCGTGGTGCGCCATGAACTGCCGAACGGTAACGCTGTCGGTGCCAGGCGGAGTGCGCGAAGGGGTAAAATCGATCGCTTCGAAGAAGCCGCATGCACCCTGGTGCCCGTCGCTCGCAAGCCGCTCGAGGTTTCGGCACGCCGCCTCGGGAGCCACCATCAGGGCCATCACGCTCGCGTAGGGAGCGATCACCAGGTCTTCGGCCAAACCTCGCTTGAGCCCGAGTCCGGGAACGCCGAACGCGCGGTATTGGTACGTTCGATGCTGGTCGAGCGCGTTGTACCCCGATTCGGAGATTCCCCAGGGCACCCCGCGTTGCCGACCGTACTCAATTTGCCGACCTACGGCACCTTGATACGTGCTATCGAGCAGCGTGTTTTCGTAGTTGGGCATTACCAACAACGGCATGAGGTACTCGAACATGGATCCGCTCCAGCTCAACAGGGCTTGCAATCGACCGGTGCTAGTCAGCAACCGCCCGAGCGCGAACCAATGCTCCTGGCTGAAATGCCCCTGCGCGATCACGACGAAGCTGCCCAGCCTCGCTTCGGACGCGAGCAAATCATAAAAGCTCGCGTCCAATCGCCGTTCACTGACGTTGTAGCCGACCGCGAATAGGTCACAGGACTCGTCATACAACGGCTTGAAGTCCATCTCAGCAAACTCAACGCATTGGTCCGCGAGCTGCTCCAGCACCCGAATTCGGGCACTCGCGTTGGCTGCCGCCGTAGTCAGGGCGACGGCGAGCGACGCGAGCCATTCGCCCGCCTGAGCGGTTGCCGAGGGCGTCACCGCTTCGACCCAGGGCACGATCACTCGGGGAAGCTCCGCAACCTCTCGAAGCGTGGCCGAGTGGTCGAGATGCTCGAGCATGGTCCGCAGCCGGTGAAGGTCATTGGCGGGATCTGCGGCCGCTCGCGCCCAGATGTCCGGCGGGGGTGGAGCTAGCTCGATCCAAGGCGCCAAATGGCACAGGTCCTGATGATGCTCTCGGCAAGCCCGCTCGTAGGCGTCGGCCCACCAAAGGACATCGGATTCGCCTTCGGCATTCCCCACCGCGGCGGCCAACGATTCGCGGACTTGGCGAGCCGTGACGCTCATTTGTGTGAGCAAGACGTGGGTTGCCGCGATGCCCGTGGGGGCCCGATCCAAGTCATCGATTTGTCGCTGGATCTTTCGCAACAAGTCAGCATGGATTGGTGGTTCGCGTTGATCTCTCGCGACCTCGAGCAAAACATCCAAGGTGTCCCGCATGCCCCCGATCACTCGGTTGGGCAGGATCCGCGCTTCACGAAGTTCTCGAAATCCGCTCGCCAGCACCAACAGGTTGCCGGCCAGGTTACCGCTATCGACCATCGAAACGTAGCGCGGATGAAGCGGCTCGAGTGTGCGGGTGTGATACCAATTGAAGAAGTGTCCAAAGTAACGCTCCATCCGCGAAAGCGTTTCAAATGCGCTCCGCGTTCGAGCGAGAAGTCGTGACACGCAGCAGTAGCCAAAGTCATAGGCGGCCAAGTCGGACAGCAACGCCATCGCAATGTTCGTGGGACTGGTCCGCGGGGCGATCACCCAGTTGGGGTTTTGTTGGACATTGTCCGGAGGAAGCCAATTCTCTTCGGGCGTGACGAATTGCTCGAAGTATCGCCAGGTCTTTCGCGACAGTCGATGCAAGAACTGTTGCTGGCTCGGGGACAGTCGCACCGCTGGTTTTCGACGCGTGCGGCTGATCCACCAGGCGACCAGGGGCGACGCCAGCCAGATGACGATCCAGGGAAGTGCGAGCGGTAGCACTTCGCGTCGAAAGAGCGCGAGCACCACGAGCGAAACGAGCGCCACGACGGGAGCGACCGCCATGCGACCATACGTTTCAACCAAATTATCATCGGCGCGACGCTGCGACTCACTCGCTGTTTGCCACTGCAGCAAGCCGCGTTTGGTCCAGGTGACGCGCAGCATCGTGCGAATGATCGCATCCAGGTTGATGAAGGCTTCGTAAGGCAAGAAGACAAAGGTCAACGCGTTCTGCATCAAAGGCCGAGCGAGGGAGCCCGCGGTCGTCCTCAAGTGGATGCCATGTGGCAAATCGGCCGGCTTGCGCAACAGCTCGGCCAAGCCTCCCAATAGGCTTGGCAGCAACACGATGATCAACAGAAAGATCGTTGCCCAAGCCGCCATCGCGGGTGAAATCAACCAACAACTCAGCAGGACCCAAAGCATCGCCGGCTGCGTCAAGCTACGGCGAAGGTTGTCAAAAATTTTCCACCGAGAAAGTGACGTGATTGGGTTTTCAATGGGCCTGCCCAATCGGTCGGGCACGCGCGCCAGAAGCCAACGCGCGATTTGCCAGTCGCCTCGGATCCAGCGATGCCTCCGGGCGATGTCGGCCGCGTATCGCGACGGGTAATCCTCGTACAGCGTCACATCGCTAAGCAGCGCCGAGCGGCCGTAGGCGCCCTCGATTAAGTCATGGCTGAGGATCGTGTTGTCCGGAAAATTGCCGCAGGACACGATGAACGCGTCGACGTCATAGATCCCCTTGCCGATGAACGACCCTTCACCGAAGAGGTCCTGGTAAACATCCGAGACGACGCGAGTGTACGGATCGACGCCGGCATCCTCCGCGTAAACCTGCACGAAACGCGACCGCTGGGCGCTCGGTAGGCTGACTCCGACTCGCGGTTGCAGAATCGTGTAGCCGTCAACGACGCGCCGCGAAGTTTTATCGATGACCGGCTGATTGAGCGGGTGCGCCAAGGTTCCGACCATCTGCCGCGCGGCGTCGCGTGGCAATTGGGTGTCGGTGTCGAGCGTGATCACATACCGCACACTGCCGAGCATCGTCGGTCGCCCGACCACCTCGGCGAACCGTCCTTTCGCGCCGCGGAGCATCGCATTGAGGTCGTTCAGTTTGCCACGCTTCCGCTCGTAGCCCATCCAGAGGCCTTCCTGAGGATTCCATTTCCGACTGCGATGAAACAGAAAGAAGATGTCACCGCGGACACTGGCATACTTCTTGTTCAATCCTTCGACGCCCGCTCGCGCCAACTGCACCAACTCGGCGTCTTCGAGCAGGGTCTCGGACGAGGCATCCATGAAATCGGTCAGCAAGGCAAAGTGCAAAGCGGCATCACGGTTGGCCAGATACCTCCATTCCAGCCCCTCGACGAGCCGCCCGACCGCTTCGACGGAGCTGAGCATCGTGGGCACCACAACCAACGTGCGATGCTCGGCCTCAATGCCCGCTCGAAAATCGAGCCTCGGCAACGACTGGGGAGTGAGCCACTGAGTGGCCAACCAGTTGGCAATCCCCACCCCCAAGTGAGAAGCGGCGACTACGACGGGAACCGCCATCATCAGCAAGATCAGCCACGAACTGGCAATCGGTGATGACCCCACGAGAAACGCTAGTGCGGTCGTGAGCGTCACCAAAGCCACCGCGGTGAGGTAACACGTCATCGGGGATCGGCGGCGGATTTTATCGAACACCACCGTCGGCGAGAGTCGCATCCCCACGGCGTTTTCGAGCAACGGGCGGCCGCGGTCGACGAGGAAATAGCCGACGTGAGCGGCGCGGTCGTGGGGCTGGTCGCGTGCGACCTGCTCCGCCATCTGCACCGCCTTGAGCGCGACGTTGTATTCATCCAGATTGCTTCGTCGAGCGACCGCTTCGACCGCATGGCGATAGCGGTCGCGTGTCGCGAAGTCCATCGAGGGGTAGACACCCGATGGATCGGTCGCGAGTGTCTGTTCGACCAAACTGTGCCCGCCAACGAACTGTCGCCAATCGTTGGAGTTCAAGAATCGCAGGCTGGTGATGCTATTGCCGATCGAGACTTGGTCGGCCGCCTGCGATTGCCCCTCGGCCCGGACGACCTGTTCGGTCGTGAGACCCTGATCGGCCAGGCGATGTTCGAGCCAGCTGTTGGCGAGGGCAAAATTCGGGTTCTGTCCCTGCAAGTGACGCGTCAATTCGGACAAAAAAGCGCCCGAGAGCGGAATCCCGGTGCGGGCCATGTCCGCCAACACGAGGATCAGGTCCGAGGGCTGTTGCTCGACCACAGCGATCATCCGCTGAGCCCAATCGCTCGCCTGATCACGATCACGCCGTGAAGCGGCGATCCTCGAGGCCACACGCCGCAGATTTTCGATCAATGCCAACCGAAGCATCAGAGGCAATGCCCACAGCTCTCCGAGCTTGAGTGTCTGAACCGACTGATACGCGGCGATGAACCCATTCAAGCTCGAAGAATCGACTCGCCCATCGACGTGCGTCATCAGTTCGAGCGCGATCCCGTAGACGCGCGGTACGCTTGCGAACTGTTTGGTCGATTCGCTGACGTCCGAATCATGACCGATCGCCAACCGCGGCAGCTCGCGGCTGTAGGAAGGCGGAAGCAACCGACGAATCGCACGAATTTGCTCTTCAACGAGGTAAAAATTGTCGAGCAACCACTCGGCCGCCGGCTCGACCCGACGATTCTCAGCGACCGCCGCGGTGATCAAGTCGTAGGTCTCGATCAGCACTCGCTCGTTCGCGTCAAGTCGAGACAACAACCGGACACGTCCTCTGCCCGTGGCCAAGCGATGCGACGTCGCGACCGCCTTGGCATGTCGCTCCAGCTGATCAACGCTAAACAGTTCGGCGCGCAGCGGTTGATCGTCGCTGAAAATGGCGGCCAAGGGGTCGCGTGGGTGCGACGGCGATGCGCCGATCGCCGGGGATGAAGGCTCCGACCGAGATCGATGGAGCGTCGAGGGCCTTTCCCCTGCAAAGGCCCGCCACAGCGGTTCGGCGAATTTCGGCAATGGCACGCGGCTTACCTCCCCCTCCCCGCGCCGGATCGTCCACGGCGCCTGGCAAATTAAAAAGCCTAGCGTGACCGCGCCCATCCAGCGATGCCCCGCCGCCGTCAGGGGGTGCTCATCACTCCTCCTGCACCTTGTCCGCGGGCAGACCCGAGGGCGGGGACAATTCGTCGACACGCTGGACCGCCTGATAGAGGAACCAGGCGATCAGCACAATTAGCAGTCCCATCACGCCCAGCAGAAGCCAGCGATTGTTGATCAGGTCGGCAAATCCTAAAGAACCGGCCGCATTCGCTGTTTCTTCGAACTCGCGGCCAAGCGTTACCTCTCGTGGTTCGAACCCGCGAGCCAACAACGTCACAATGGCTGCCGTGTCGTAACTCGGCCCCTTCGCGTCGGAGGATCCATAGACGAGCTTCGTCGCGCCCGAAGGTTCAAGGAAGACCATCTCCCGAACGGTCCCCTCGGCGGTAACTCCCGTGATTTCGAGGGCTGGGCTATCTCCGTTCTCGATGACCAGCCGATATTGGTCGTGCCGTGACTCGGGAAAAGCGATCCCGACTTCGCTTCGCTGAAGGTCCTTGAAATCCAAGTGCGACAAAGAGGCTCGGGCGAGCGTTCGCCAGCGGGTTTGGTTAGTCACCGTTTGCGGCACCTCGACCCTAGCCATTCGGCTGAAGTTGCGGGACGGCGTTTCGATTTCCAATCGGGTCAAGGGTTGGCGAAGCGTTTCGATCTCGACCAGCGTTTCTCGTGACTCATCGTCATGGCTCACGCGAAAGGTTTTCACCGCGAACGGCGTTCGCAGAACTTCAACAATTTTCTGTTGGCTCTTCTCGCTCCAACACTCCAAACGGTTGACGCGGAAGGGACGCCTCTCGATCGTCACCCTCTCGGTCCGCTCGGACTCCTCGCCCTCCTCGCCAGCGCGAAAAACCTGACCCAACTGCAGCAGCCGAGATTCTTGCTGGTCTGTTACGTCATCAATCACGAGCCTCAAACGCTTGGCGGGCGTCTCCGCGAACGCGACCTCTTCGTTTCGCATGTCGATGAACCGCGAGTAGTCGAAGATCATTCCGTCATCAGCCAAAAGCGTCCAACCTTGGTCACCGTCGGATGCAAAGACAGAGACTCGGTGCTCAAAGTCGCGGAGTGGCGACAAGATTCGAACGCCGCTGATCGGCGGTGAGTCATCAGGAATCGCCAACGTGATCTCGAGCCCGCCGTCGGGCAGTGGCTTGGCGGACTGCTGGGTGACCGGCACGGCGCTCCGCTGGGTCTCGAATCGGGACTCGGCGGCGGTCCGCAACAAAAAAGGCACCTGCGAGTTGTCGGAATCGAGCAGGCGAAGATCGGAAAAGTCGTTGCGGGTGGCGGCGTAGATCGGATCGTCAAGCGTGATCGCCAACAGCTCCTGTTCATCCAGCGTCGGTAGTTCGACCGGCCTAAAGAATCGGAAACTCGGATCGGTCGCGCCGAGATTACCGATCCAACCGCTCGCGATCAACGCGAAGGCTAGTGCCAACCGCTTCATCTGGCGTCCTCCAAAGGTGGATCAACGATGGTGGTCGTGGCGGCGGACGCTTTGTCATCACCCTCTCCGGTACCTTCGGCTTCCCCGCGCTCACCAGGGGAATCGATGGCGAATGTCTCGCGATACCTCAGGTAGATAAACGACCCGCAGAGCAACAAGATTCCCAGCACGATGAATGCCACGATTCGGTAAAGTGCGTCCAGCGTCGCCAGGTCGACGAAAAACACCTTCCATGCCACGATCGCAAACAACGCCAGACCGATATAGCGTAACGTTTTCTGCTTCTTTCCGATCCCCGCCAGCAAAAGACCAATGGCGAACAATGACCAGAGTATCGAGATCCCACCGGCGCGTAGTCCCGGAATGTAACGCGTGAGCGCCGTGTTGGTCTCGAGCGTCAAGTAGACGAACAGCATCACCAGGGCGGCCAACCCAAAGAACAGACCCATTTCGGCGCGTTTGCCTCGACCCGCCACCAACGCAGTCGCCACGCCGAAGAATGTGACGGCCATGCCGAAATCCAACAAGCGAAACAGGGCGTCGTGAACCGAGTACCCGCCGCCATAAACGAAGTTCGCATCCAGTTGCCACGTCGGCAGGTCCAGCAGAATCAATTTCAAGACCACCGCGATCGCAAACAGCGCCAACAACGATTGGTAGGTGCGATTGCCCGTTCGTAGGAAGCTTGCGAGGAGGAAACCACACATCGCCAACCACAACGCCGTTAGCATCGGTTGCCGCAGCGGGCGGTAGAGACTGCCGAACGTGCGGCTGAATTCGAGATTGAGGTAAACGAATAGCATCGTCACCGCCGCGATCGCCACTAGGTGAAGCAGCGGCCAGCGGCTGCCCCACTCGATCGTGTCATTTTCGCGGTCCATCGCCAATTCCCCGGGCTCGGCCGGACGCGTGAGCAATCGATAAGCACCGCCCACCGCCGCGATCGGCACGCCAAAGATCATCAGCCGCTGAATCAACGGGGTGACGTAGGCGAGCAGGGTGAAGTCGTCCGAAACAGGACGAGTCGAGAATTGACGCGGTAAATCCATGAAGGCGAACCGAAACAGCACGATCCCATAAAGCACCAGCGAAGCCTGCTTGAGAAAATGGCTGTTTAGCTTGCCGGATAGCCAGAGCAACACCCACGCTTCAATGGCCCAACTCGCCGTGATCCACTCTCGCGAGAGCACCAGCGGGAAGGTGATTGCCAGGAACGACGCCGCCAACCCAAGGAAGGTGATCATCAGGTCACGATCGACGATTCGGCGCACCAGGAAGTAGTGCACGTGAAGCGCGTAGAAAATCGCCAGCCCGATCGACAACACCGCGGTGGTTCGGTGCCCGAACGATTGTTCAATCAACCAGTAGCCAACGAGCGAAAAGATCCCCGCATTGAGAAACAGCGCGAGTAAATCGAGCAAGTTGGACTTCTCACCGATCCGTACTTTGTGAACAAAGACGATGGTCGAAAACAGTACGAAGAATGCCACGAGGAACGGCATCACCGTTCCAAAGA
>JBGTCJ010000164.1:0-3867 GCA_041748895.1 Pirellulaceae bacterium | reverse complement strand
GGCCCCACCGGGCTTCGTGGGGGCTGCGTGGCCGGTGGCGCGATCCCAAGCCCTTCCTGTGCACGAGCTTGCACTCCCTCACGGATGCGATCCCCCAATCGCCGGAGTGGGCCCTGGGCGTCGACCTGATCGACGGCAACGCCCGTCACCCCAATCCCGATGGCGAGGCCGAGCAAAAAGGGACGAGCGCGGCGCTGACATCGTAGGTGGTTCACGCAAACGCTCCGATCAAGTTAAATTTGTCGACGGCCCCTCACGCCGGGGTCCCCGCGAATGTCAGTATACCGCTCTCGCCTACGATGTTGAGACCATTGGTGCCGGCGGATCGGGTACGTGGCGTGATCCGTCGCTCCTTCTGGGCCCGTTAACCATGCAACCAGACCGTGCAATTCATGGCAATCGATGAACAGATTCTCGTCGTCCCCGCATCGGTCATTGAGGGACTGGGACACTTGTCTGGATTTTCGCATGACGTGGATCGTTATCTCCCTTCAATCTTGAGCAGCGATCAGCTCAGCTTTCGGCCCCGAGGCGAAATGGAGCAGGACCCGAGCTTCAAGCAGTTGATCCCCTACGTGCTACTGCAATACTGCGACTCGGCAGGCAGGCCTCACCTTTTCACTTACACGCGGGGGACGGGTCAGGGCGAATCGAGGCTCCATGCCAAGCGGAGCTTTGGGATCGGTGGCCACATTTCAGAGCAGGATGCGGCAGGAGGGACGGACCCTTACGTCTGCGGGATGAAGCGCGAGTTGGAGGAAGAGGTGGTGATCCAGTGCGATTACCGCGAGCACCGCGTGGGTCTGATTTATGACCCTTCGACAGAGGTTGGACGCGTGCACGTGGGGATCGTGCATCGATTTGAGCTGCTGCGTCCCGCCGTCCTAGCCAACGAGGAGGACCTTGCCGACGCATCGTTTCTAAGCGTCGACGAGCTAAAGGCCGATCGCGACCGATTGGAAGTTTGGAGCCAACTCTGCCTCGATTCGCTCTATTCGTGATCGGATGATTTACCTCGACCATCACGCGACCACGCCGGTCGATCCTGAAGTCGTCGCCGCGATGCTGCCGTGGCTGACAACCGACTTTGGCAATCCGCACAGTCGCACTCACTCGATCGGACGTAGAGCAGCCCAGGCGTGCGACGAGGCGATGGACGAGTTGGCAGCAATGATTGGTGGCGAATCGAGTTCGATTGTGGTAACCAGCGGTGCGACCGAGAGCAACAATCTCGCTCTCGACGGTTTCGCCCGACATCCTCGCCAGCGGCGGCGGCACATCATCACCTCGGCCGCCGAGCATCCGGCGGTTTTGGATCCGTTGCGGAGACTCGAGCGGGATGGGTTTCGCGTCACGGTGTTGCCGGTCGCGAGGCAGGGAGGCGACCGCTGCGGAACGATTGACCTCGGTCAGCTCGGCGAAGCTCTATCGGATGACACGGCAATCGTCTCGATCATGTGGGCCAACAACGAGATTGGCACGATTGAGCAAATCACGGAAATCGCGGCGCTCGCTCACGGTGTCGGCGCCGTGTTTCACACCGATGCGACCCAGGCGCTGGGCCGGTTACCCTTGAATGTTGCCGCCGCGGATATTGACTTGTTGAGCGGTTCTGCCCACAAGTTTTACGGGCCCAAAGGAATCGGGTTTCTCTATGTCAACGCCGCGCGGCGACGCGTGCGGTTGCGTCCTTTGCTCGAGGGCGGCGGACAACAACGTGGGCTTCGCAGTGGCACACTCAACACGCCGGGACTGATCGGAATGGCGACGGCGCTCCGCGTTGCACTTCGTGACCGGGAGAACGAACAGGATCGTCAGCAGCGGCTTCGCGATGACCTCTGGCAGCGTCTCGCCGAAGCGTTTCCGGGAATCGAACTCAATGGCCCTCCGCTGCGTGGCGATATCCGTCTGGCGGGTAACCTCAATGTTTCACTTGCGGACATCGAGGGTGAGACGCTGATGGTGGCAAGCCCAGAAGTGGCAATCAGCAGCGGAGCGGCGTGCAGCAGCGTCGACCCGAGGCCCAGTCACGTGCTGACGGCGATTGGTCTGAGCGAAAGCCGCGCGCGGCGAAGTTTGCGTTTTGGACTCGGGCGAATGACTGAAAGCGGTCAGGTGGAATCCACGATCGGCCACCTGGCCGCGGGACGAAAGAAAGTACTCGGCCACTGATCGAAGGGTCGTTGATGCGCGATCCAGAATGCTCCGTGGTCCAGAGGGCTGGACAAGCGTCCTCAAGTTCGGGCAAATACGGCTCGGTTTGATCATCTGCGACGCCCGTGTCGCTTTCGCCTCTTGTCGCAATCCCACCTTGACTTCGCTCGCTATGACAGCCGGTCAGATCGCCGGCGGAATCGGACTGTTCCTGCTCGGCATGGTGCTCATGACCGACGGCATCAAGTCGCTGGCCGGGGACGGCCTGCGCCAGGCCCTGATGAAGTTTACTGGGCGACCGCTTCGCGCGTTCTTCTCGGGGATGCTGGTGACGATGATCATCCAGTCGTCGAGCGCGACGACGGTCACGGTGATCGGGTTTGTCAGTGCCGGGCTGATCACGTTCCCTCAGGCGGTCAGCGTGGTTATCGGTGCCAGCCTCGGTACGACCGGAACGAGCTGGATGGTATCGCTCCTCGGGTTGAAGTTCAGCCTCGGGGCCTACGCCATGCCATTGATCGCAGTAGGATCGTTGCTCCGCATGCTGGGCCGCGGCGGATGGCGACATGCGGGGCTGCCGCTGGCGGGCTTCGGATTGATTTTCCTCGGGATTGACCATTTGCAGGGCGGAATGGAAGGCGTCGCCGCTCGATTCAGCCTTGCCGGTCGGCCGTCAGGTAGCCTGCTCGATCACGTCCTGTTGATGCTCAGCGGCATCGTACTGACCGTGCTGACTCAGTCATCCAGCGCCGCCATGGCAACGATTCTGACCGCGCTGCACACGCACTCCATCAATTTTGAACAAGCGGCTTCTTTGGTTATCGGAGCGGCTGTTGGGACAACCGCGACCAGCATTTTGGCCGCGATTGGCGCCAGCACTTCGGCACGTCGAACGGCACTGGCGCACGTTGTCTTCAACCTCACGACGGGTTTGATTGCCATCATCCTGCTGCCGTTTTTGTTGAGCGCCGTGAAGTGGGTCCAGCAATCGCTGGGGATGGGTGCCGACGCGACCGGACTAGCGCTGTTTCACACTCTATTCATTTCGCTCGGCGTGCTCCTTTTCATGCCTGTCGTGGGACCGTTTTCACGTTGGATCGAAAGGCTGCTTCCGTCGGACGAGCTTCAGTTGACGCGACATCTCGACACCAGCGTTCTGCAGTTGCCAGCGGTTGCGATCGCAGCGTCGCGGCGGGCGCTGTGCGCAACCGCCGCGGCACTGTTTGACACCGGCCGGAAAGTGATCGAGGTCCGCCGTGTCGACGAATTGGATTCTCGCCTGAAACGAGTTTCCGATTCCATCGATCAGACTCAAGACTTCATTGCACAGATCGAGCACCCGAAGAAGCATGCTTCGGACGCTTTGCCCTCCGCACTTTTTCACGCGATCGATCACTTGATTCGCTTGGAGGCCTCGCTTCATCCGCCGCAAGCAGTACTCGACAGCCTTTCGGACAGTCGGATGCGGGATGTTTATCAGCAGGCCGACGCGCTATTGAGGCTTGCTTCGGCGGGTTTGCGCGGTCAGGCGGCACCGGGCTGGACGGACACGGTCGCCGCCGCCTCGCAAACGTTGGCCGATACGCGGCGACGCGATCGGCCGCACATGCTCAGCAGGATGGCGACGGGTGAATTTGAGGCGGATCACGCACTCAACCTGCTCGACGCGATGCGATGGCTCGACCGGCTCGGCTATCACACGTGGCGGATCTG
>JBGTCJ010000163.1:0-9089 GCA_041748895.1 Pirellulaceae bacterium | reverse complement strand
CGGGTTTCAACAGCGGCAGCGTTTCGCTCTTCGTGACCGGTGCACAGTTTGCCGAGCCACCTGGGCTGCCGACATCACAGTTTGGTGGTTTCGCCGCAGTGAATGCCACGGCGGTCCCTGAGCCCTCGCTGCTCGGAGTTGTGGCACTCGTGGGCGGCGGCGTCATCGTTCGGGCTCGACGCCGACGCCAAAATCCCAGCTCCGCCTGCTAGGTCGCGGATCGCTTTCGTCACAGACCCACGGCTTCCGACAATTTTGCGATTTCCTTTACCGCATCTCGGCTAAGCGACAGAGCACGTCTCTTGGCCGCAGTCGTGTCTTGAAGACGATTGGGGCCGTGATGGTATTAGGAAGGACCAAGCGTGCGTTGTGGCTCACTGCCAGCAGCAGGTTCGATCCGTCGAATTGTTGCGCTATCTTCGCCTTGGACGCGAGGTATTCGGGCGTCCAGAAGCCAACAATTTCCAGCAGCACGCGGCGACCATCCTGATGAATCATGGTGAAGTCTGGGGTGCAAACCGTTTGGCCGTGATGGAGTAAGTCGGCCTCTCGCTCCAAACGCCAACCTTCTCGAGGATTTTCGCCCCATTCGCGGAAGAAATCGGCTTCAACGCGGCTGTCAAAATCCGCCGGTGCGGTGACTGGTGACGAGAGCCCGTCTCGGCTGGATAGTTTCAGCGAGTACCACCTTCTGCGGGGGCCTCGAAGTCTTGCTAAGGCGTCCCAATCGCGACAGGACAAGAGGCCGGGGATCAATCTCGCAAACGCGACGCCATAGCGGGTCGATTGCCTCAGGACCGACGCGGGCCCATTGAAGCGGAAGTGGTAGAAGCCATCGGCATTTCGCCGAATCGAGTGCATCAGCCTCGCCAGTTTGGCGTAGCGAAGAATGAATTTGTGGTCCGTGCGCGACCAGACCGATAACTCCTCAGCGCGGTAAAGTGCCGCTTGCGTTTGGGCGACGTTGTATCGGGCAAGCAGTGCGGCGGCGCCGGGGTAACCGGGGAAATCGTCTAACCTTTGGAACTCAATCACGTCCGAAAATAGTTGCTCGTCGATTTGTGACCAGGTTTTCCCCAGTTCGTCGGCGATCAATTTTTTCGCCCGTTCCTGGGTGGTCGCGAAGAGCCCATCGGGCTCGGTCACCAGGGGATGAAGAGGGGCGGCGAGCGAAAACACGTCACGGCGGAGCTTGGCGGCGCACCCACGTCGGTCCGTCCGGTAGTTGGACGCCTCATCGAGCAGTTTGCAGAAGGCGCGAACGCGTCGCAACGGACAATCCTCGAGCGAACCGCAAATCGCTTCGACGCGGTGATGCAAATCCCGCCGCGTCGATCCGATGCCACGGCGGTAGACCGCCAGCATTCTCTCAGCAAAGACCAGGTAGTGGCCGTGGGTCTGACGCGTCAAGCGGTCCGGCCGCACCTCGTTCGCCGAGTGGTCGTATTCAAGAATCGACTCGGCGCTGGTAAGCATCGTTGGCGCGGCGACGGCGTGAACGGGTCTCGTCTCGTGTTTGACGAGTGTAGATCTCGTAGATCGTACCTCGTCCAAACCGGCTGCGTCGAAGGATCCGCCCCAGTCGCTGGATCGCCTGACGCGAGCTGCCGCTACCGCCGATCACGATCGCGACTTTGACGTCGGGTAGGTCGACCCCTTCGTCAAGCACGCGGTTGGCGACGATCCCAGGATAGCGTCCCTGTTCAAGGCCCTGAAGGATGTCGAGCCGTTCGCGCTTTCGGCAATGACTCAGCAGGCAGGGGATCAAGAATTTTCGCGATACATCGCGGGCCATCGCGTTGGACCCCGCAAACACGAGAAACGGCTCGCCGCAGTGCAGCCGAAACAGATCCTCAAGCACACGAAGTTTCTCGGTGGCCCGATCCTCGATGGCGGATTTGGCGTGAAACGCCCGCAAAGCCCGCCTGGCGTTAGGATCCGATCCGCTCTCGCTGCAAAGCGATTGCCAGTCGAATTGCGGGTCGAGTTCCCGTCGCCGTGCGATGTAATCGCGAACGGTCAGCGAGAGTGCCGAGTAGCGTTGCTGTTCATCGTCGGACAGGTGGACCGGGATCCGCTGGACGTGGTAGTCGGCCAACGTCCTGCCGCGTGCTTGAGAAAGATGTTGACGATAAACAACCTCGCCGATCAGCTCGTCGAGCAGTCGGTGCCGTCCATCGGTTCGCTCGGGAGTGGCGGTAAGCCCCAACCGGTAGGGGGCCGCCGACATTCGTGCTGCATCTTGACGAAGCGGCCCGGGAAGGTGGTGACACTCATCGAAAACGACGAGCGCGAACCGATTGCCGATCTGAGGCATGTGGATCTGCGCGCTATCGTAGGTGGTCACGGTCAGTGGCGAGACGCGGCAGATTCCGTCACCGAGTATCCCCGCGTCGACGCCAAATCGATCGAGGATCCGTCGATGCCATTGGTACATCAAATCCCGCACGGGTGCGACAATCAGCGCGCTCCGCGCGAGTTCGGCGATCAAGTACAGCGCGACTTCCGTTTTTCCCGTACCGGTCGGCATGATCACGCATCCGCGCCGCGTCGCGAGCCAAGACTTGGATGCGGTGAGTTGATCCTCCCGAAGTTTCAGCGCGCTTGGTGATGCCGCCGCGCGACCGCGAACTTCGATCGAGACCCACTGCGGCACGCGATCGAACAGGACGGGAGTGGGAGTGTCGACGGCCCGAAGCGTCTCCACCACGTTGCGGTAGTTCAAGGCATCGGTGCGAAAGGCGCCGACGCGAGGATCAAACCTCCACTGGTCGCGGCGGAAGATCCGATCGATCTGGTCACCCGAAAATCCCCTGATCAGAAGGGTCCCCGAATCGAAGGACAACTCACAAGGTTTGCGGGTCGAATTGATCTCGCGAAATGCCATCGGGTAATTTGCCCTCAGCGACCTCGTCCTCCCACTGGTCCATCAGCGGCCAATCCTCGGCCAGCGTGCCGAAATCGGCCATGTGCAGGTAGCCTTTGACTCGATCGATCGCTTTCTGCAGCATCACGCGATCTTTGGCAAAGATGGGTCCGTGGCTCGGAGCCAACCAGCGGACGTCGCTGTCACGAATCCGCTCGAGCGAGCGGACGAAGGCTTTGATGTCACTGCCATGGTGAGCATCGATCGCGCCGACGCAGCCATCACGATAAATGTTGTCACCACTGAGCAACACGTCGCCCAACCGGAATGCCAACTGGCTATTGGTGTGTCCCGGGGTGTGCCAGACCTCGAGTTCCAACTGTCCAACGCGGATCATGTCGCCATCACGTACTTGGTGCTCAATCTGCACCGGTGGCATTTCGAGCTTCAAGCCCTGAGCCTCAATCTCGGCGAGAGTCAGCAGCGGATCACCCGTTTCGAGCGGCTTCACGGCATTGGGGTGCGCGGTGACGCTGGTTTTGAGGATCTGCTTCAACTTGGCCAGACCCTGAATGTGATCGACATCCGCGTGTGTCGCGATCAAGGTCTTGCATCGCGCGAAAGGAAAATCCAGACCGCGGATAATTTCGACATAGTCATCCACCGTCTCCTCGTAGCCAATATCGATCAACACCCATTCGTCGGCGTCGAAAACGAGATAGACATTGCACCCCAAGACCTCTCCGGCCTGAAAGTTCAACTCGATGATATTTGGAAAGATCGTCTTGCGAGCGAGCATAGAAGTGATGCACGACGGTGTAGTGGAACACGACCGATGGATGATCCGACGGGTCTCGCAGTAGTCTAGGGCAGGAGCGCCCATCGTTCTACCGCCAAGGTGCCGCTAGGCGTCACAAGTTCCCTACTTCATCGAAACCGAGATTCGCTTCCAATCGATGGCCGAGAGCCCTTCGACAAACGACCGATAGGTTAACCGCGGCATCAATTCCTGACGAAACCGCCGATTCCAAATCCGCTTGTTGCTGGCCGACCGACGCGACAGAACTTCCCCCTTCGATTTGCAGAACTGCGGTGGTGCAACTCGCGCGAGTCGAGCGATTTGTTCGTAAAAACGCCTTCGGACGACCGGAACGTCATCGGCGACGACGTAAAGGCGACTCGGATGCGACTCGGTGCCCTGGGCGGACGACCAGGCGGCGATGACGGCGTCTGCGGCATCATCGCCGTGGATCAGGTTGAGATAACCGTCGGTCGCACCATCGATCGGCCGGCCAGCCAAAACGTCACTGGCCCGCGGAATCCGACCGGGGCCGTAAATGCCTGCCAAACGCAAGACGGTCCATCGGCCGGAGCACCACCTGCGTTGCAATAGTGTCTCGGCGCGCAAATGCGCGCGTGCGCCGTCGTAAGTCGCTCGTGCCGGTGAACGCTCGTCGACCCAGCTTCCATCGACTTGGTGGTAGACGCCCGTCGTGCTGAGGTAGACGAGGTCGGTCTGGGCATGAACGAAATCGAGCAGGTTGGCCAAGCCGCCCACCTGGGACGCCTCGCGACTGAAGCCGCCGAGCGGGTCGAAACTCACCGCCACCAACGTTCGGCCGCAGAGGGGAAGCGAACGAAGTGTCCGTCGATCGGTCCAGTCGGCGATGATCGGCTCGAATCCGGCGCGTGCCAGTGAATCGGCGCGCTCGCGGCTCCGCGTGACGGTGTAGACAGGTCCACGATCGTGGTGGCGGCTGGCGGCGAGCATACGCTTGGCGACCCGCCCGCCGATGTAGCCGCAGCCAAAGACGAGGGTCCCCCCCCGGTTCCCGTCACCTTGAGCTCCGCCGGGTTGACGGGCATTTTGATGAGATAACATTTTTCGAAGGCTTCCCTCGGTCTACAATGAGCGGTTGACTCGACCCGCATCCTACGCCGAAAACTCATGTTGAGTAACGCGACCATGGCAAATGCGAATACATGGCAGTTGTCGCCTCCGACGCGACGTGCTTCGTCGGCGTGGGTTGCCGCGACGCGCGCTGCAATGCTCTTCTTGGCCGTTGCTCTTTTGTCTCCGCTTCCGGTCGCGGTTGCGGACTCAGCGACGGCACCGATGCGCTTGGACGACCGGGAGAGCCGCGGTGGGGCGACGGAGGTCGCGATCCCTTCATCATTGCGTCTGCTCTACGAGTTGGGAGGCACCCCGACGAGTCTTGATGAGTTGATGGAGTTGGAACGGCATATCCAGAGGGTTGCTGCTCGGCTCGGTACCTGCACCGTCAACGTTTCCATCGGCGCGGCTCAGGGTTGCGGTGTCATCATTAGCGATTCGGGCTACATCCTGACGGCCGCTCACGTGGCCATGCGTCCCAATAAATCGGCAAGGGTGACCTTTAGCGATGGCCGAGTCGTTAGTGCGACCACGCTTGGGATGAATCGTGAGGTCGATGCCGGGTTAATCAAGATCAACGCTGGTCAGAATGGCGATGCTCCATGGCCTCACGCCTCTTTGGGCAGGAGCAAGCCGCTCAAGGCCGGAATGTGGTCGATCGCCGCGGGGCATCCTGGCGGATTTGATCCCGATCGCGGCGTCGTGACGCGAGTTGGCCGGATCCTCTCGGTTCGCGGCGATGCGATCGTGACCGACTGCGCCTTGATCGGTGGCGACAGCGGTGGCCCCCTGTTTGATCTCAGCGGTCGCTTGATTGCTGTTCACAGTCGGATCGGCAACGACGTCGCCGACAATCTGCATGTCCCGATCGATCACTACGATCTCACCTGGGATCGATTGGCGGCGGGAGAGGCGTGGGGATTTTTGGAGGGCTTCAAGCCGATCCTCGGGGTTCAAGGCAATACCGAATCTGCCACTGCGAGAATCACGATCGTTCGGCCCGGGTCGCCCGCGGAGGCTGCTGGGTTTCGAGAGGGCGACGTGGTTGAGCAGTTTGGCGACGCGGCGATCACCGACTTCCCATCGCTCCGCAACGCCGTTGCCGACACGATGCCCGGTGAACGCGTGATCTGCTGGGTCAACCGAGACGGTAAGCGTGAAAGAGTGGTGGTTGAAATTGGTCGTGAATGAAAGCACGGCGGGATCCGAGCAAGCCGCTCGAACGGTCCGCATGCCAGACCCGAGTTTGCGTTATTTTTCAGAACTATTTGGATGACCGAGGCCTCGATGCGTTCAGAATCATCTCATGGTGGATCCGATCGGGTAGACGTTCCATCGCATGCTTCGCTTTGGCATTCCGATCGTTTCAGGCGTCTGGCACTGTTCCTCGCGTGCGGAATCGTCGCCTGCGGAATCTTGGATCCCCCCTCGCCTGTTCGTGCCGATGATTCGTCGACCCCCGCATGGCTTCGCAGCCGAATGTCGTTTCGGATGTTGCCCAGACGGGACAATGTCGAAATGAGACGCTTGGTCCAACCGTTAACCCGGTCGGTCGGTGAAAGCGTCGTGGAGGTTCAGTCGGGGGGAAAGCAGGTCGCATTGGGCGCCATCGTGGATCCTGCGGGCTACGTGATTACCAAGTGGAGCGAGTTGTCGGGCGATCCGATACGAGTCCGATTGGCGGACGGTTCTTTACTGAAGTCCCGTGTGGCGTCGGTTAGGCGCAAGAGCGATTTGGCCTTGCTGGCGATCGAACAGCCACCCAAGTCTTTGATCCCGATTGAATTCATCGATAGCGTCCCCGCGATTGGCAGTTTCTTGATTACCGCCGGTCGTGGGGAGTCGACCAAGGGCCTCGGCGTTGTCAGCGTCGCCAGCCGCCCGATTGAACACCAGGGCCGGCTAGGCGTCATGCTCGGTGACGGTCAGGGTGGTGCGACCGTGCTCGACGTCATGCCCTCTAGCGGCGCCAAATCAGCCGGGGTCGTCTTGGGCGATCGGATCATCGCAATCAACGGGCAAAACGAGGTTAGCCGGTCTGGGGTGATGCGAACGCTTCGCGGTTTCTTCCCGGGCGAAACTGTCCATTTGACGATCGTACGCGACGGGACCACGATCGAATTGGAGGCACCGATCCGCGACTACGGGATGATGCAGGAATCGGAAAATGACTCGCGAGTCAACGGACCTCGAAGCGCGCGATTGAGCGGATTCGAGCAGGTGATTCAGCATGACACGGTGCTCGACCCGCAGGACTGCGGAGGCCCAGTGCTAAGCACTTCGGGCGACGTCATCGGACTCAACATCGCCCGCGCCGGACGTGTTGTCAGCTACGTCCTCCCCTCCGCATTGGTGCAGAAGGAGATCGACGAGATGCTGACGGAAATCGAGGGGAGCGTGCTGGCGGAAGATTAGGGTGTGTCGAAGCCAAGCACGTCGAACATGTCGTAGAGTCCCGCTGGCTTGTCCCTGAGCCACTTCGCCGCGGCGATCGCACCGACGGCGTAGCAGTCACGATTGCTCGCGGCCACATTCAATTCGATCTTTTCCCCGAGCATCCCAAAGACGATCGTGTGCTCCCCAGGATTGTCCCCGACGCGGACCGCGTGGTACCCGATCTCGTCCCGCGTCCTTGCCCCTGTCTTTCCCTGCCTGCCGTGAAGATGCCGGACCGAGAGTTCGCGATCCCGCTCAAGCTCGTCGGAGATTAACTGGCCAAACTTCAGTGCGGTGCCGCTAGGCGAATCCTCCTTGAAGCGATGGTGCCGTTCGATGATCTCGATATCGATCCCTGCGGGTAGGTCTTTGAGAGCCGCGGTCACTTGACGTGCAAGTTGCATCGTGAGGTTGACCGCCAGCGACATGCTGGGCGCCCAACAAACCGGAATCGTCTCGGCGGCAACACGGAGCAATTCCTGCTGGTCTTCATCAAGCCCAGTCGTCGCGACAACCAGCGGCATGGCGCTGGCCACGCAATGATCGACGCAGCCCCCGATGGCATCGGGCAGCGAAAAGTCGATCACCATTCCGCCATCGCGGGGCCACTCCTGCGACAGGTTCACTCCGCGTGCCCCTATCGCGGCGATGGACCCAAGGTCAGTCCCCAGTAGCGGGTGCCCCGGATGCTCGACGCCACCAATCCATGCGATTTCCGGATCCTGGGCCGCCAGCGCGACGACCCGACGGCCCATCCGACCGGCGGCGCCGTGAACGATCAACCGCAACGGTTCCAATCGCTTGGACATACTTTCCCATTTCACTGAGGTTAGACTGGTTTCTGACGCCCTTCCAACGAAAGAAGGCGACGCGAACGACATCACGACATAGCAAAGCGTCGCCCATCGTAGTGTTCCCAAGTCCCTGTATAGAAGAGGCCCAAGCCATGTTACGTCTCGCCTGTTTTGCCTGGTGCCTTTTGGCGGTCGGGTGGTCGTTTGCGGCGGAGAACGATGCGCCGGCTCAACGGCCCAATTTCGTTTTTATCTTGGTCGATGATCTCGGGCTGAAGGACCTTTCCTGCGAAGGCAGCGACTTCTACGAGACCCCGCATATCGACCACTTGGCCTCGCGTTCGATGCGGTTCACGCAGGGCTACGCCTGCTGTCAAGTCTGCAGCCCGTCGCGTGCGAGCATTATGTTGGGCCAATTCCCGGCGCGCCACGGGATCACCGACTGGATCGGTGCCGCATCGGGAACGGCTTGGAATCGCGATGATAAACTCCTGCCGGCTGATTACGTCAAGGAACTACCTCGGGCGCAGACGACGATCGCCGAAGCCCTGCAACTCGGCGGTTACCGGACTTTTTTTGCCGGCAAGTGGCACCTCGGTGGCAAAGGCTCTTGGCCAGAGGACCACGGCTTCGAAATCAACCTGGGTGGTTTTGAAAAAGGGTCCCCGCCGGGCGGTTTCTTTTCACCTTTCAACAATCCGCACCTACCCGATGGCGCGCCAGGGGAATCGTTGACGCTGCGATTGGCCGACGAAACGGCCAAGTTCATTCGCAGCCAGCAGGGCGACCGGCCGTTCTTCGCGATGCTCTCGTTCTACGCCGTCCATTCACCGGTCCAGACCACCGAATCGCTTTGGCGGAAGTATCGCGACAAGGCATCACGGCGGGAGGCTTCGGAATCCCGTTTCGAGATCGATCGCACGCTCCCCGTTCGCCAAGTCCAGGATCACCCAATCTATGCGGGCATGATCGAAACTCTCGATGAAGCCGTCGGCCGCGTTATCGACGCGATTGAACAACAGGGTTTGAAAGAGCAGACTGTCGTGATCTTTACATCGGACAACGGTGGCGTGTCCTCAGGCGACGCCTACTCAACATC
>JBGTCJ010000162.1:0-8488 GCA_041748895.1 Pirellulaceae bacterium | reverse complement strand
GATCACGTTCTGTCGCTGCTGCAACATCCCGGCCCGCTACTGCACGGGCTACCTCGGGGACCTCGCTGTTCCCGCCGCCGATAGCCCGATGGATTTTAGCGCCTGGTTCGAAGCCTACCTGGGCGGCCAGTGGTATGCGTTTGATGCCCGCAACAACGTGCCTCGCATCGGCCGTGTGCTGATGGCTCGTGGGCGTGATGCCGCCGATGTGGCGCTGACCACCTCGTTTGGCGAGAACAAGCTCAAATCGTTTAAGGTTTGGACCGACCCGGTCGGTTGACGTTTTGTCGAGAGCCGACGCTCGGTCGGATGTCTCAGTCGCCTTTTTCGGGTACCTTTTCGAGAATCTTGAGCAGCACGGTATCGCTGCTGATGCCCTCGGCCTGGGCTTCGAAATTCATCAGCAAGCGGTGGCGCAGTGCCGGCAAGTAAACCCGCCGAATGTCCTCGAAGCTGACGTTGAAACGGCCATCCAGCAGCGCGCGTACTTTGGCCGCCAACGCCAATGTCTGGGCGCCTCGGGGGCTGCTCCCCCAGCGAACGTAAGCGTTGGTGGCGTCGATACTCTGCGGACCGTCGGGATGTGTCGCGAGCGTCAAGCGGACGAGATAGTCGCTCACGTGCGGCGCCAGAATCACCTCGCGTACCAGCCTTTGCATTTCGAGTATTCGCGGGCCATCGAGCACCTTCGTCAGTTCCGGTCGCTCGCCGGATGTCGTCCGCTGCACAATCGTGCCGAGATCCTCGCGGCTGCTGTAACCAACGACCAACTTGAATAGAAATCGATCGAGCTGTGCCTCTGGCAACGGGTAAGTGCCTTCCTGTTCGATGGGGTTTTGCGTGGCCAGCACAAAGAATGGTTTTTCGAGCTCGTACTTCCTGCCCCCCGCCGTGACCGTTCCTTCCTGCATCGTTTCGAGCATCGCCGACTGCGTCTTGGGTGTCGCGCGGTTGATCTCGTCGGCTAGAAGGATCTGGGTGAAGACGGGGCCCTGCTGAAATTCGAAGCGACGACGTCCGGTCTGTTCGTCCTCGACGATCATGTTGGTTCCGAGGATGTCCGCGGGCATCAGATCCGGGGTGAACTGGATTCGGTTGAATGCCAAGTCCATCACCTCGGCGAGCGTCCGCACGAGCATGGTCTTGCCGAGACCGGGAACGCCTTCGAGCAAGCAGTGGCCACCCACCAGGATCGATGTCAACACGCCTTGAACGATCTCGTCGTGCCCGACGATCACTCGGCCGATCATCTCACGGGCAGCTTCGTAGGACGCGCGGAAATGATCCGCCTGGCTCGTCATCGACTCGGTGAGTGTCGTCATTCTGCAAAAAGCTCAGCTACAGGATCGGGGCGCCCGGTGCATGATACGCGGTGGAACCTGTGGCGTGGAATGCGCGGTCGCCGCTTCGGGTGAGATCGATCACGGTTCCCTGCGACGATCAAGGCGATTGTGCCCTGCGTTTGGCCTCGAGCAATCGTTCCGTGTACGACTTGGCCTCGGGCGATTCGGGGCGAATCCCGCCCGTCGTCGTGTTGGAGGCACGGTCGATAGCTTTCCGCGACGGATCGGCCCCGGCGGGTGGGTCTCCGCGGAAAGTGACCGGATCGTATCGCGAAGAGGATGCCGCCGCATCTCCGACTGCATTTTCGGCTGGGGCGATCGATGCGGTGTCGCCGCGAATTCGCTGCTTTGCCTTCATCAGTGAATCGAGCCGCATGATGACTTCCTCGGTCTGTTCTCCACGGCGGACGACGGAGGCCCATGCCGTCGTGATCCAACGCGTGCCGATCGATACCCTGCGAATAAACACGTCCCCCAAGAAGAGCCCACAACCGATCAGGACGAACCAAGGCCAGACGTCTTGTATCGCCCCAGTGCTCGTTAGACCTCCGCGAAACGGGTTGGTGACGTCGACCAACCCGGCGACGTCACGATCAAGCGGTGGCGCCACCACGCCGGCTTGACCACCGTCGGGTTTGTTTGCGGCAAGTGACTCGATCAGCGGAAGGTTCCACTCGCGCAACCGGTACTCGTCGCTGTAGGGAATCGTCACTCCGGCGGACAGTGGCGACGAGTTGGCCGACGTGAGCACGCTCAGAAAATAGCTCCCTGTCTTCTCCGCGGCAAATGAACCGACATAACGCCCCGGCGCCGTCTGCCTCAGCTGCAAGGGCAGCGGCTTCATCTCGGGATCGAGCACCGCCGCGTTGAGCTGCAGAAAATCGAGAAAGGCATCGTCGTTGTCGAGTGCGGTGACGACCACCTGAACCTCGCCATCGCGGACCGCAGTGGCGAGTGAATACTTGCCCATGTCGCCACTGGGGCGCATCAGCCAACGCACCAACTGGGCGATCAATTTTTCTTGACCTGGCCACTGGGTCCACGCGGTTGCCCAACGCTCGCCCGTATCGGTCGTCAGGACGGCCGTTCGGCCGAGACCGTACTGCCACATCGAAAGCACCGGGTTCTCCTGACCCTTGGGCACCGGCGAGGCGAGAACGGTTTGGACCAGCGGATTGGTTTTGGGTGTCGTCATCACGAAACCCGTAAGGGGTGGAAGCGACGACTCGATCCCGCTGAGCACACTGTGGGGCAGCGTCACCAGCGGTGAGAAACCGCTTGGGTCTTCGAAGACCAGGGCCCGAGCGACGCGCCTCGCCTCACGCATCAAGATCTGAGGGACCGCCTTGGGCGATAGAACGTGATACAGTTTGCCGCCACCGACCGAGGCGATATCTCGCATCAGCTGGACATCCGCGTCGGCGCCGACGGCGACAGACGTGATCGTGATCCCATCGTCCTTGATCTGACGAGTCAGTCCACGGAAATCATTCGCCTGCGTGATGCCATCGGTCAACACGATCATGTGTTTCACCGAAGCGTTGGCCTTTCTCAGCTCACGGAACCCTTGTTCCATCGCCGGAAACATATCGGTGCCGCCCCCGGCCGAGATTCTTGAAATCATCGGTAGGATATGCGTTCGCCCGGCAACGGGTTGCAGCGGCACAATCTCTTGGGTCACCGAGTCAAAGGTCATGACGCCGATCGAGTCGATCTCCTTGAGCGCCTTGACCGCTTCCTTGGCCGCGGCTTTGCAGAGTGTCATCTTTTCGCCGTCCATCGACCCCGAGCTGTCGATCACCAACATCAGGGCGCCGACTGCGGTCACCTTCGAGTTCTTGATCTCGAAGTCCACGGGCATGGCGGCCTCGAGCGGCGTTTGCGCCCAACCACCGGCACCGAGTGCTTCGGGACCACCGATCATCAACAAACCGGCCCCGAGTTGTTGGGAATTGCGAACCAGCATTTCGATCTGCGAATCGCTGAAACTGGTCAGCGTCTCACCCGATTCCCCGCTGGTTCGGGGGATCCCCGCAAGAATCACGGCATCATAGGCTTGCAGCTCGGCAAGCGATGAGAACAACGCGTTGCTTGCCTGGACAACGACCTCGATATCGGCCTTCCTGAGCTGCTCGATCATCAATCGATACTGACCGGGTGAGTCCCACGGTTCGATCAAGAGCACCCGCCCTTTTCCTCTCACGTACGTGTAGGCGACAGTTCGATTGTTCTGCCGCAACGCGTCATCGGCTTCAGAATCGGGCGTGAACCTCGCCTCGTAAGTGTAGGCGGCTGGTTCGTCGATCTGATGTCGCAGCGGAATGACGTTCTTTCCTGGCTGCAACTCGATCGGTTCATCGAGCAAGAGTTGATCATCACCCCCGACGCTTCGTGTGACACTCAAACGACCTCGGACGGATCGCTCGTCCCCGGGCAAAGGATAATGGGTCATCACGACCCGGGCTTCGAACGGTTGGCCCTTGCGAATGTCAGCCGGCAGGTCGATTTTTTCCACCAGGACATCAGCGGTTGAGTCGAGTGGGACGGGGACAACGTCGATCCCAATACCGGCTGCACCGATCTGCGCGGCGATCGTGCTCGCGGTTCCCACCGTCTCATTGCCATCGGTCATGATCACAATCCGCCGGTGCGTCTCGCCGGGCATCGCGGCAAGCGCCAGCTTGAGTGCCGCCTGAAGATTTGTCGCGTCGGTAGCGCCAAAATCCGAGACAACCTGACCGAGCGGCGGTAGATCATCGGCAAAGGGCGGGATCTCGATCGACGCCTCACGCCCAAAGACAATCACCCCGGCAAGATCCTCACGATTGCGGTCACGATGCTGAGCAACGCTCTGAATCGCAAAGTCCAACATTTGGCGGCGACGCTCGGCCGGGATGCTCTCGGATTGATCGAGAAGATAGAGGACCGTCAATCGCTCGGTCTTCCAAACGAGTTGGACGCCGGCGATCGCCGCAATGATCGAAATCATCACCGCGGAGCGAAAAAGAATCGCAAGGACACGGCGGAAACGACCCAACGACGCAAGCTGTCGAAAGCTAAGCCAGATCATCCATGGCACGACAGCGACCAGCAGCAGATAGATGGGATAATCGAATCCGAGTCGAAGTCCGAACAAACGATCACTCGTCGAAAGCGGATAGGCGGAAGGCTCGTTTCAAAAAGTGGAATGAACCTTTTGAAGAAGCCGAGAGAAAGTCAGACCCGCGGCCAATTCGGGGACGCAGTCATCTTACCGAGATGGCTACCGGGCTGCGACCAACTAAAGAAACCGTCGGTCGGAAGCCGATCGTCGCGCGATCGCGACGGTGACAAAGCGACCATTGTCAGGTCCGGCCGAGGACCGCTCACCAGATCCGAATACGATCGTCGGGTGCGAGGTACAGCGGGTCGCTGGGTTTGATTTCGAAGGCGTCGTAGAACGCGTCCATATTGCGCACAATCCCATTGACACGATATTGGCTTGGGCTGTGTGGGTCGACGATCAATCGCTTTCGCAACTCCTGATCGCGATAGAGTCGACGCCAGATCTGTCCCCAACCCAAAAAGAACCGCTGATCACCGGTCAGCCCATCAATCACCGGAGGCTCGCGTCCCTCGAGTGACAATCGGTACGCGGCGTGCGCCACCGTCAGACCTCCCAGGTCGCCGATGTTTTCGCCGAGCGTCAGTTCGCCGTTGATCGACATGTCTTCAACAGGCCGGTACTCGTTGTACTGGGCGACCAACCCTGCGGCACGGCGTTCGAATTCGGCGCGATCTTCCTCGGTCCACCACTTTCTCAGGTTCCCTCGGCCATCAAATTTGCTTCCCTTGTCGTCAAACCCATGGCTGAGTTCATGGCCGATCACCGCGCCGATCGCGCCGAAATTGACGGCATCCTCCGCCTCGAGATTGAAAAAGGGCGGCTGCAGGATTGCTGCTGGAAAGACGATTTCATTCATCGTTGCGTTGTAATAGGCGTTGATCGTCTGCGGCGTCATGTGCCATTCATTTCGGTCAATTGGGCCACCGAGGCGATCAAGATCTCGCTGAGTCTCGAACTCCGAAGCCGCCATCAGGTTCTCCGCCAACACGGCATCGCGGATTTCGAGTTTGTCATACGATTTCCAGACATCCGGGTATCCGATTTTCGTATTGAAAAGACTTAGTTTTTCGAGTGCCTGTTTCTGAGTTCCTTCGCCCATCCAATCGAGACCCTTGATCCGGTCGGCAAACGCCGTTTTCAGGTACCCGACCAATTGTTCCATCCGCTTTTTCGCCTCGGGCGTGAAGTGTTTCTCGACATAGAGTTGTCCCACCAACTCGCCAAGAACGCTGCCGGTTGAAGCGACGGCTCGCTTCCACAGTGGCCGTTGTTCGTCGATCCCGCTGACCCCGCGGCCGTGAAATTCAAAGTGACGTTCCTCCAAACCTTCGCTCAGACTCGAGGCATAAGCGTCGAGGAGATGGAACATCTGGTAGGCCTTCCAGTCTTCCAGCGAAAAACGTTCGAGTGTCGCGCCGAGCGACTCGAAGTAGCTGGGTTGGCGAACGACAACCGATTCGCCCTGAGGGATCCCATACGCTGTTGCCCAAGCATCCCAGTCAAGGGCACCCATCATTGTGCTGGCTTGTTCGGAGCTGCGGCGGTTGTAAGTCTTTTCGGGATCCCGATTGTCGGTCTTGGTCCACTGGATTTCGGCCAATTTTGTCTCGATCTCTACAATCTGCGCGGCGAGATCGGCTGCGTTCTCGATCGCCGCAGCGTTCAACAAGTCAGCGGCATACTGCTTCAGTTGTTCTCGCAGGTCGATGTATCGGGGCTCGTCGGACAGGTAGTAATCGCGATCCGGCAGGGTCAATCCGCTTTGGGTAACGTAGACCGTGTAGGCATCGCTGTCTCGCGCGTCGACAGAGACGTAAGCGGCCAGCGGCGAGGCGACGCCGATCCGGTGCATCCGTCCCATCGCTGAGGCTAACGACGAAAGCGAATCGGCTTCCGCGATCTGACGAAGCGACTCTGCGAGAGGTTCAAGTCCCGCCGCATTGCGCCGCGGGATATCGAGGTAGCTGCGATGCAGGTCACCCACTTTCCGCGCTGCTGAACGGGCGGGCGCATCGGTTTTGGCGGCCACTTCGTCGATCAAGTCGCGAACCTGCTCCTGGGTCCGATCGTCGAGGATCGTGAAGATCCCATAGTCGCTTCGGTCGGCGGGGATTTTGGTTTCGTCTAGCCACTTCTGGTTGGCGTAACGAAAAAAGTCTTCACCCGGCCGAATCGTTGGACTGATGATCGTTTGGTCGATCCCCGACTCGTTCGAAGCGTGTTCCACCGCCGACGCGACGTCCCCCGAACACACGCTCAGCCCGATCGCTACGCCAATGGCAGCCACAAATTTTCCTATGCGATCGATCATTCATTGTCTCAAGGATTGAAGGTGCGGAGCATTTTCCGACCTTTGAAAAGGTTCCAAAGATCGCCTGGCGATAAGGGCCGTGAACGAGAGGCGATGGAGATGGGGATCGTTTCGAGGCCGTCGGTGATCACCCGGCAAGGCTTCCCCTCGCGCTGGGCGGAATAGACCGCGGCGTGTTCATCGAGCAAAAAACCGATCAGCTCGAGCTCGAGCGATTCGTATCCTTCGCGGTTGAGGTGGACCTCCAGCGGCGCGACCAATCGCCGCTGGGCGTCGTTCATGTGGGCTGCCGCGACGGCAAAGATGTCGTCGTGCTCGGCGTGCCAGCCAGCGTAGATGGCGTAAATGTCATCGATCGGGAGATCCGCCACATTGCTGGCCATGGCGAACGCGATCGGTCCCGCGATTCCCACATTGCTGTAGAACCTCGTCCCCATGTCGTAGGCGAAGCGGACCAGATGGCAATCGACCGGATTTGAAAATCCCGGCCAAAGTTGACGGCGGTGGTCAATCGCTTCGATCGACGTGGGTGGCAGGCCCATCTGGGACGGCTGAGAAAGCCACACAGCCAGCTCGGCCTCCGCAGCCGCGGTCTCCGTCCGGAAAACCGGATCGACCTCGTCCTCGATCCCCAGCTCTTGGGCATAAGCGATGACGCGGAGCCGCGCCGAGGGTTCGGCGGCGAGCATCAGCAGTTGTTGACGGCCCGCCTCGTCTCCCAAACGTGCCAGCGCGCCTGAGGCCTCGGTCTGGACTCGGCGATGCTTGAGCTGTGCCGCCTCGGCGAGGCGCGGTACCGACGAATCCTGACCGATCAGGCCGAGGCTATCGCAGAGCGAGACGGCCAGCGAAACCGCCTCGCCCAATCGCCGCTGGACCGTTGGCACATCGTCGCCAAAGCTTCGCGGATCGCTTTCGAATCGTTCGAGCTGGCGGACGACGGCCGACAACAGGGAACCCAGCATCGCCGACCGCGCAGCCGCGGGGTGGGAGTCCGTTCGTTGTGAGCGATAGACATGGTTGGCGACGTCGAGCACGGCCGAGGCCAGTGCGGGGTGCTCGAGCGTGTCGATCAACTCGGGAAAGACGGCATCGATCGCCCAGTCGGTCCGCTGCATGAGCGGGCTGAGCACCTGCGCCGCGGCAATCCAATCGGCAGGAGGATTCTCCTTCAGCCGCTGGACCGCCAAGCGTAGCGACGTTTCGCTTCCTAGCATCATCAGCAGCTGGATCAAAAGGTGACGGTTGGGGCATGCCGGAGGCAGTTCGGAGTCAACGTGCACAATCGACTCGGGGTCGATCGAGCGAAGCACGTCGGGCGGGTTGCGCAGTAGCAAGGAATGAACACCGAGCAGCAAGCCGCCGAGGATCGCGGGATCCGATGAAGCCAAGGCGGCTCGCTGCTCGAAGATCGCCTCCAGCGCGTCGATGCCGAACTCGGGTGACGAGCCGCCTAAACGCCTAAGCGTCAGACCAGCGGCAACCGGGTCGGCGCTGGGGCCGAGTAGTTCGGAGAGGTCGATCGAATCAGGCAATGCGGACATACTCGCGCGATATGTAAGGGGACAGCCCGTGGCAAAGAAAATGTTATCGCGTTTTTCGCCATACGAGAACCGCCGACCCTGCCGGTCGTCCTTCGCGAAGATCGAACAAGTACAATCGGACAAACCATTTTCGAGTCTTCGACCGGACCACCGCCAATGAATTACTCACTGCTCTTTCTCGCTC
>JBGTCJ010000161.1:0-8985 GCA_041748895.1 Pirellulaceae bacterium | reverse complement strand
AGGGGATGGAAGTCATCGATACGGACTTGGGCGAGCGGATTGTGCAATTGCGGAACGAGCCTCCCAGCCATATCGTGCTGCCCGCGATTCACATCAAAAAAGAAGAGGTCGGCGAGACATTCCACGATTACTTGGGGACCGAAAAAGGTGCCAGCGACCCCAAATATCTGGCCGATGCTGCACGTGGGCACCTGAGGCAGAAATTTTTACACGGCGAAGCGGGACTCACCGGGGTGAATTTCGCGATCGCCGAGACCGGCGGGTTCGTGGTTTGTACCAATGAAGGCAATGCCGATCTGGGTGCACTTCTGCCCCCCATTCACATCGCCTGCATGGGGATCGAGAAAATCATTCCTCGGATGGAGGACCTTGGCGTCTTCACGCGATTGCTGGCGCGTTCGGCGACCGGACAACCGATCACGGCCTACACATCGCACTTTCACGGACCACGGGACGCCGACTCCGAACTTCACATCGTGATTGTCGACAACGGGCGAACGGGGCTTCGCGACAGCGATACCTTTCGTGCCGCGCTGGGCTGCATCCGCTGTGGTGCCTGCATGAACACCTGCCCCGTCTACCGACGAAGCGGTGGGCACAGCTACGGTGCAACGGTTCCCGGACCCATCGGTTCGGTGCTGAATCCTGCAAGCGATGACAAACGGCACAAGAGTTTGCCCTACGCGTGCACCCTCTGCGGGTCATGCACCGACGTCTGTCCCGTGAAGATACCGCTGCACCATCAATTGCTCGCGTGGCGTAAGGAGTTCGGAAAACGCGGGCTGCTTTCGCTCGACAAAACCCTGCCGATGAAGATCGCTTCTTGGCTGTTTCAACGGCCGAGAGTTTATGCCTGGCTCGGAGGCGTCGGTCGACATGCGATGCGTGCCCTACCGCGGTGGGCCTTTGTCAATCGATTCAATGGATGGAGCAAGGGGCGGGAGATGCCCACCGCACCGACCGAAAGTTTTTCGCAGTGGTATTCGAAAAATAGAGTTCCGCAAACCAACGGAAAAACCCAGCCGCCCGCTGCCTCTGATGACCATTCGCACCATGATGTCCACAAGCCATAGTCGTCAAACGATCCTCGATCGGCTGCGGTCTCACCCGCTCCGTGCCGAGCCGCTCGGCAGCATTGATCCGACGAAGATCGTCCGCTACGACGACCCTGTCGCCAAATTCAAAGAGATGGCGAGTTGGGTCGGCGCGGCGGTCTACGAGGTGGAAGGTCATGACGAAGCCGCCGCGATTCTCGGTGCGATGCCCGAGTTCGCCGCCGCGATCCATATCGCCTCGACGTTACCGCCGCCGCTCGCAGGCAACGTGGACCTCTCCCTGATCGACGATCCGCATTGGCTGGCAAGCCTTGATTGGGCATTGGTGGCCGGCGAGTTTGGCGTGGCGGAGAATGGCGCGGTCTGGGTCCAACCGAGGAACCTCTCCGAGCGCGCGATGATCTTCATCGCTCAGTATCAGGCGCTGTTCGTAGCTCGCGAACAAATCGTGATGAACATGCATCAGGCGTATGCACGCCTTGATCGCTATCACAGCCAATCCCTAGACGTACCACGATTTGGTATCTTCGTTTCGGGTCCGAGCAAGACGGCCGATATCGAGCAATCGCTGGTTTTGGGGGCTCACGGCTGTCGGACCCTGAGTCTTTTCCTGACGAACTGAGTTCTCCTTTTCGAGAAGCGGCCGGTGCGAGCGATTCAAATCAGCGATGTGAAGACCTTCAAGCGGATCGAGGTCGCTCGACCTGAATCGTGCAAACCGGGCGAGGCAATTGTCCGCACGCATCGGATGGGGATTTGCGGTACCGACATCAGCTGCTACCTGGGGAAATTTCCTTTCTTCGCGTTCCCACGCATTCCCGGCCACGAACTCGGACTGGAGGTGCTTGCGGTGGGTGAAGACGTCACGCACCTTCGACCAGGTGATCGTTGTTGTTTGGAGCCTTATCTCAACTGCGGCGAGTGTTATGCCTGCCGTCGCGGTGCGGGAAACTGCTGCCTGCATCTGAAGGTCGTCGGCGTCATGATGGACGGGGGGTTGTGTGAGTCGTTCGCGGTCCGCGCTGACAAACTTCACCCCTCGGCGACGCTAACCTACGATCAATTGGCACTCGTGGAGCCGTTGGCGATCGGGTGCCACGCGAGCGATCGTGGTGCCCCTCGGCGCGGCGATCACGTGCTGATCATCGGCATGGGGCCAATCGGGTTGGCGACGCTCGAGTTCACGAGGCTGTCGGGAGCGACGATCACGGTGATGGACATGAACCTTTCACGGCTCGATTTTGTTCGCCGCCACTATGGGATCGATAACATCATTCATTTCAGTGGTGACGATTCGGTCCTGGACCAGATGAATGCGATCACCGACGGCGATCTCTACCAAGTGGTGACCGATGCGACCGGAAATCGCCACTCGATGGGCGCGGCACCGGGGTACCTCGCGCACACGGGAACCTTGGTCTACGTCGGGATCACCACCGATGAAGTCCAGTTTCGACATCCGACGATGCATCGCCCCGAGGCGACACTCAAAGCATCGCGAAACGCGATGCCAAGTGACTTCTCACGGATTGTGGGTTTGATCGAACAGGGATTGATCGACACCAACCCCTGGATCACCCATCGCACGACTTTTGAAACCGTGGACCGAGATTTCTACGAACTGACCCACCCGGAAACCGGCGCGATCAAGGCAATGATTGACGTCGTTTGATCGGCGACACATCAAACCGCGGCAAGGTGGTTCATGATTCCATTGATGGGCATCCAGCTGCCCCGGGTGATTTTCGGCACGACCTGTCTGGGCAACCTATTCGTCGCACCATCGGATGGCGAGAAACGCGAACTGATGCACCAGTGGTTTCGACAAATGTCGGTGCCCGTCGCCATCGATACGGCTGGAAAGTACGGGGCCGGACTCGCTCTGCAAGTCATCGGACGAGAGTTGGCCGCCGCTGGCATTGCCCCCTCGGACGTGATCATCAGCAACAAACTTGGTTGGCGACGTGTTCCCCTGAGAGGCTCCGAGCCTACTTTCGAGCCGGGGGTTTGGGTGGGACTCGAGCACGATGCGGTTCAAGACATTAGCTACGACGGCATCCTCAGGTGCTGGCAGGAGGGGTGCGAGTTCCTGGGTGACTACCCCGCCCAATTGCTCTCGGTTCATGACCCAGATGAATATTTGGCGGCGGCGAGCGACCCGAGCGACCGACGACGACGTCTCGACCACATCGTTTCGGCGCACCAGGCATTGGTCGAGTTGCGGTACCAAGGGTTGGCCACAGCC
Source organism: Pirellulaceae bacterium (assembly GCA_041748895.1). Classification (GTDB taxonomy): domain Bacteria; phylum Planctomycetota; class Planctomycetia; order Pirellulales; family Pirellulaceae; genus UBA6163. Next base: position 5,685 of record JBGTCJ010000161.1, on the reverse strand, counting down.
ATCGGCGTGGGAGCCAAGGAGTGGCGTATCATTCGTGAACTCGATCGGCTTTGCCCGTACGATTGGGTGATGTTGGCCAACAGTCTGACGATCATGAGCCATCCGCCCGAATTGATCGAGTTCATCCAGTCGCTTGCGGAACGTCGAATCACGATCATCAATTCGGCGCTGCTGCACGGCGGTTTTCTCAGCGGAGGATCTTTCCTTGACTACCGCCGCGTCGATCCGGATGATCCCGAAGACGCGAAGCGAATGGCATGGCGGAGTCGTTTCCACGAGATTTGTGAAGCTCACGGGGCGAGCCCGTATGCCGTGGCTGTTGCGTATGGGCTGAGCCATCCGGCGGTCAGCTCCGTGGCGCTCAGCACCAGCCGTCCAGACCGTGTCCAGGAGATGGTGAGCGCGGCCATGACACCGCTCGACGACGACCTTTTGCGGACGCTCGAGGACGCAGGATTGATTTAGCGTCGCATAGCTCGCGGAGCGTAGCGTGAGCAAGCGAGTGGAGTCAGCCGTCCGGAGACGGCAACTACCCAAGGGCTCCCTAGAAGTCGATACGTGTTCTCAGACCGAGCACGAACGCGTCGCCAACCGTATCACGTGCCGGGACGACGTACTGCACATCGGTTGTGACATGCATCCACGGCTTGACTTGGAAGTTATAGAAAGTCTCCAAACCCTGGCCATCCTGAAGTGGCCCCAAAATGGCGGGAATGATCGGATCGATGGCCGAGCTGGTACCGGCGACGTACCAACCCGCTCCGAAGCGGTCATTTCGACGATTTGCCAAGGGGCTGTAACCGCCCACGCCGCAACTCAAGAACCACTCGATCGGATTGGTGTCGCGATCGGCGATCCCGGCGCGACCAAAAATGCCCCATCCTTTGACGGTCGAGCCGGGCTGCATGACCAGCTGTTGATCGAAATTGGTGTAGAGCGACCACGAACCCGACTGACGCTCAATGGGGACGGCCGGCAGAATGACTCGCGGGTCTTGGTCCAACCTAACGTAGTCTCGGGTGCTGTAGGTGCCACCCACCAAATGATGCCCGGGCAGGCCGAGCCACCGCGTCGGCAGACGCATTTCGCTCGCCAACGTCACGCCCTGCGAAAACAGCTCACTGAATCCCGTCGTCCTCGTGGTGTCGGTGGGGTTGATCACATTCAAGGTGAATAGCGGAGTGCCCTCTTCACCAAGATAGAAAAATCCGGTTCCCAAGGTGCTGTAGGGTACTGTTCGAAACGCAATCGGAGCGGAAACAAATGCCACGTTCGAGAACTGGTCTTTACCGCGACCGTGAGCGAACGCGTTCAAGTCGCCGTCGAGCGTGTCGAGCTTTCCCGCAAAGACTCCGAACCTCTCGGAGAACATCTGCGTGAACAAGAAATTGGTCACGTAGACATCGCGGCTGTCGATGACCGGTAGGTCGGTGATGATATACGATGGCAGTAACGCTCCGGTCGCACCAGCCAGCGACTCGCCATAGCGATACTCGCTGCGGACCTTCAAAAAGAGGCCTTCCCGCAATCCGAGTTTTCCGAAGTCCACGTTGAATACCGCATCGGCGTGTCCGCCGAATCGTGCGTCTCGATCCAAACCACCGTTGGCCACACCATAAACGATTCCCACGTGATCGCCGTCGTAGGTGATCCCGGACTCGGCAAAATGGCTTCGGTAGCCGTGCCAGTCACCCCCGAACTTGTGGGCAAAGGGGGCATCGCGATGCCAGTTGCAACCGTCATTGCCCATGGAATCGCAGGAGATCCAGTCACCATCGGTAGCACCGCAGGCAGCGGTGTCGGATCCATCACCATCAATGGCCGTGGATATCGAATCAACCTGATCCATCGACGCGAGGCCGTGAGCCGTCGATGGATGCCCGCAAACCAAGCCGATTGCTATGATCAACACGGTGAAAACCATCCAGCGTGCCGCCGAACACGCGCGTATACTCACCCATCGCATCCTTGCTTCCCCGCTCTCAACGAACTCCTCCACCGGATCCGTCCACTCAGCATCCCAGCCAACATCGTCACCGAACCGACGCGCCCACCAGAATACGCGGCAACACCAAATCCATCGGCAGAACCCTCGCAGGTCTCGTGACCGATACAGTCGATCCCTCGTCGGGGATTGGGTCACCCTGTTGCCGGATCAGCGATCGCGTATTGGTGCGGCGGGTGACAGGTGTTGCGTACCTCACCGAGATGCATCCGATATAGAGTGCGAACCCGGCTGAAGCCGTGCCGTGTCGCAAGCTCCTCCGCGGACTCGTTTCCCGAGGGAATATCCCAAAAGCAAGCCGCGGGAGAAGGGTCAAGCAACTTCGCCACGAGCCGTTGGGCTAGCTCGATATCTTCGCTGACGACGGGACCGAGGTACGACGCCAGACGCCCATTTCGCAACATCCCATAGCCCTTTGCCGCGGACTCGACCTTCGATACGCAGGCGAGCGATTGAATCCAGAACCAGCGATCAGCACCAAAGGCGATGGTGTCCAACGGTCGAAGCGACTCGGCGAACGGGCCGAAGGGAGCGTTCGAATGCATTGCGCTCGGCGGGCTCGCCGGTGCGGTCGGTTGGCGTTGCGGTGTCATCTCATCGCGATGCCAACGATGCCACTGCGAGTGGACCTGGAATCCCAGCAGCTCGTAGAGCGGTCGCCCCATCGGTGTGGCATCCAGCATGATTGACGCCACTCCGCGGCCGCGGAGGTAATCGATCGCGTGAATCATCAAGCCTTTGCCGATGCCCCGTCGGCGTGCATTGGGACGAACCAGCATCATTCCGATCCAAGCCAGTTCGGATGCGTATCGGATGGTCGTGACCGTTCCAACGAGAATGCCATCCAGGCGAGCGACGAAGGATCCTTCGCGGTCATACTCCAGCACTCGCAACCAATCACTCGGAAGCTGATTCCACTGGGCGATCTCGACCAATTCCATCGCCCTGGGAATGTCGAACGATGTCAAATTGCTCACGACAATCGCCATGGCGAATTTCACCACTGGATGGACTGGTTGGAGACAGGAAACGCCATGGGTTAAGCATCACTCGGCGGTCCTTTCCGGGCGCGGAGCGAAAAGATACCATCGCCGGTGAATAATCAGCAAGAAACCATTGCACCTCTTCCACTGTTCATGACGGGTCCTATGTCCTCAATCAGCCACGACCTGCCGGAACGAATCGAAACAAATGAACAGCTCGAAGATGTGTTGACCACTCCGACAGAAACCCTGGTCGATGCGATCACGCGGATCCAAAGCCCGCTGGTCATTCTGGGGGCCGGCGGAAAGATGGGGCCGACGCTCGCCGTGTTGGCCAAGCGAGCCGCTGATCACGCCGGTCACGATCTCGAGGTTGTCGCAGCCAGTCGTTTTCGCAACCTCGAGGCCCGCCACTGGTTGGACAGTCGTGGTGTCGTGACCCGGGTCGTCGATGCCTTTGACCCCGCCGAGTTGTCACAACTACCCGATTCGTCCAACGTGGTCTATTTGGTTGGAATGAAATTTGGAACGGCGACCGACCCGGTCCCCACGTGGATCACGAACACTCTGGGACCAATCCTCACGTCGCAGCGATATCCGGGTTCCAAGGTCGTAGCGCTGTCGACCGGTAACGTCTACGCGCTGAGCGACGCTTCGAGTGGCGGTAGCGTCGAGTCGGATCCGCTGACGCCATTGGGTGAGTACGCCAACGCGGCGGTCGCACGCGAACGTATTTTCCAGCACTACGCGAGCGACCCCAAACATTCAAATCCGACGGTGCTCGTCCGGTTGAATTATGCTCATGACCTGCAGTACGGCGTGCTTTCGGATATCGCCGACAAGGTGCAACGGGAGCAACCCGTGAGTGTTGCGATGGCCTGCTTCAACGCCATTTGGCAGGGTGACGCCAACGAAATCATTCTTCGCTGCTTTGATTTCTGCCGAAGTCCCGCAATGGCTCTGAACGTGACCGGGCCCGATGTCTACCGCGTCCGCGATGCGGCGCTGAGGCTCGGGCAAATGCTCGATCGTCAACCTTTGCTCACCGACCAAGAGCAAACGACGGCACTGCTCAGCGATTCGCAGCGGATGATCGATCTCTTGGGGAGACCACGTGTGAGCATGGACCAATTGACTCAGTGGGTCGCGCATTGGACTCGAATCGGCGGGGCCACCCTCGGCAAACCCACGCACTTCGAGTCGCGCGACGGCCGATTCTAGGCTCCCGAAAATTTGGCCTCTCGTATCTCGAGGTTTTCTATCGTGCCCGCCCACGATCCTTTCGTTGTCGATCGACTTCACCAGGGGATCTGCATCCCCGCACACCCCCTGGCTCTGGATTGTCATCGTCGGCTCGACCATCGTCGCCAGAGAGCGCTGACGCGATATTACCTGCATGCCGGAGCGGGCGGGCTTGCCGTCGGTGTCCACACGACTCAGTTTCAAATCCGCGATCCCAAACACAATTTGCTCCGCCCGGTTTTGCAACTGGCCGCAGAGACGGCGCGGCAGTTTGACGGCGATCATCCCAACCGCCAACCCACAATCCTGATCGCAGGAATCTGTGGAACAACGACTCAGGCGGTAAACGAAGCCGAGCTAGCGAACGGGCTCGGCTATCACGCGGGGTTGCTGTCACTGCAGGCAATGCCCACGGCCGACGAGCGTCAATTGCTGGAACACTGCCGAATCATCGCCAACAACATCCCGTTGATCGGCTTCTACCTGCAGCCGGCGGTGGGTGGACGTCGCTTGTCCTTCAACTTTTGGCGGCAATTCGCCGAGATTCCACAAGTCGTGGCGATCAAGGTTGCGCCGTTCAATCGCTACCAAACGATCGATGTGATGCGCGGCGTTGCCCACTGCGATCGTTATCGGGAAATTGCCCTGTTGACCGGCAACGATGACGCGATCCTGCAAGATCTTCTGAGCACTTACCGCTTCTCGGGGGACGGAGCGGAGCGAGAAGTTCGCTTTACCAGTGGGTTGCTCGGTCACTGGGCCTGCTGGACTCGTGTGGCCGTCGATCTCTTGAACCGTTGTCGCGCGCTCACGCAGGTGAACTCAACGGCAACGCCAAACCAGTGGGTGGAGTTGCTACGACTCGGAAATCAGGTGACCGACATGAATGCGGCGATCTTTGATGCCGCAGGCGGGTTTCGCGGATGCATCGCGGGCGTCCATGAAGTGTTGCGGCGGCAGGGTCTCCTCGAAGGTGTTTGGTGCCTGGATCCCGAGGAACAACTCAGCTCCGGTCAGGCGTCTGAAATCACGCGAGTCTGCGAAAGCTATCCGCACCTGATCGACGATTCGTTCGTCCAACAACATCTCGCCGACTGGATGGCGTGAGCCGATTCAAGGGTTTATTGGGGCCAGCGGAGGTGGCGCGGTGACGACGAATGCTGCCCCGTTGGGGCAAAATGGTTTTTTGTGGCGTTGATACCCAGGGCGTTGCCCTGGGCTATCGGCGTGTGGGGCGTCGGCCCAGGGGGGGTGGGCGCCACGTGAAACGGTCCACGTGCATTGGCCCCTAGGGGGCCGACGGTAATAGCCGAGGGCACCGCCCTGGGGTAGGTGCAATGCACGAAACGATCGTCCCAACGGGGCGAACGGTCGTAGGCGTGGGGTGACGACGAATGTTGCCCCGTTGGGGCAAAATGGTTTTTTGGGGCGTTGATACCCAGGGCGTTGCCCTGG
>JBGTCJ010000160.1:0-21874 GCA_041748895.1 Pirellulaceae bacterium | reverse complement strand
TGACGATCCTGGCCGAAAATTCGCAGTGCTCTGGGGAGGCGAATCCTCTTGCCGCTGCGGGCGACGATCGCCTCGGTGTCTCGCTCAAATTTTCCCGCACAGACGCGGACGAAGGCGACGCGGTCACGGTGTCGCGGGTCGAGATTTGCCTGAATTTTGAAAACGAATCCGGCGAACTCGCTTCGGCTCGCGGGGATCGGCCCGACGTGGCTCAGGCGATCACCCGGCGGCGGACAGAGCTTGAGGAATCCGCGGAGAAAATGCTCCACGCCGAAGTTGGTCAACGCACTGCCAAAGTAAATCGGCGATTGATCACCCGCAAGAAATGCATCGCGGTCAAAAACGGTGCCCGCTGCCTGAACCAGGTCGATGTCCTCTTGGGTTGCCGCAATGACTGTGGGGTCCTTGTGTTCGGCTTCCAGTTCCGCCAACGACCGAACCTCGTACCGCGTCCGTCGCTGGCCATCTCGCTGGGTGAACAGATGGACTTCGAGGTCATGAAGGTCGACGATACCGCAGAAGTCCTGTCCGCTTCCGATCGGCCAGTTTTGCGGCACGACCTGGATCTCGAATCGGCGTTCGATCTCATCGATGACGGTCAGTGGCGTGAGACCCGGACGGTCAACCTTGTTGACGAAGGTGAGCACGGGAATCTTTCGCAGGGCACAGACGCGGAACAACTTCTCGGTCTGAGTCTCGATCCCTTTGGCCAGATCGATGACCATCACGGCGGCGTCAGCGGCCATCAGGGTCCGATAGGTGTCTTCGCTGAAGTCGTGGTGACCGGGGGTGTCGAGCAAGTTGACCTGGATCCCCTCGAACTCGAACGTCAGCACCGTTGAACTGACTGAGATGCCTCGTTGTTTCTCGAGTTCCATCCAATCCGACGTGGCAGCGCGTTGTGACTTGCGGCCGCGGACGGCACCGGCGATTTCGATCGACCCACCGAACAACAACAATTTTTCGGTAAGCGTGGTCTTTCCGGCGTCGGGGTGCGAGATGATGGCGAAAGTTCGCCGTCGCTGCTTCTCACGATCGACAACGGGATCGATGGGGGACATGAGGTTTCTATCGGTGTTCGGCGTGAGATTCAGCGGAGTTGCATTTCATTTCCGCAGCGAGAACAATGCGGAAGTCACGAGGCTGAGGTGGATCGCAGGCTAGCCAACGCGTCTTCGGTTGGCAACTGCCGACAGTCCGATGCCCCCACTGGACCCACGGCGATCGCTCATCCAGCCGCGCGCTGTGTCGCTCGGGGCGATCGGCCGAAAATGGTAGTCAACTGAGACGAAGGCGGCGGACTGATGAGGCGAACATTGAGGCGAAGATGTTTCTTGCAGACCACGGCGGGCGTTGTGCTCGCGGCGGCAAGTCGGCCAGCCCGTTCTGCTGAAACTCAGCAGGCCGAGTTGGAGAAAATTCTCTCGGATCCGGTACTCAATCTCAGCGCGATAACGGATCCGGTCAAGATCACTTCCATCGATCTCCTGAAAGTGGGTTCGGAGTATCTGGTGCGGATACGATCGAGTGATGGAGTCGAGGCGACTACCGTCGCCAATGGCGCCAAAATGGCAATCTGCTATCCCATCTTTCTCAAGCAGGTCGCTCCTTTTTTTGTCGGACAAGACGCCCGAGAACTCGAACGTTTGCTTTGGGAGGTCTATCGACACCAAAGCAACTACAAGCTGCAGGGGCTTTCGTTCTGGGTTGGTGTGGCCGCCATGGAGATGGCAGTACTCGAGCTGCTTGGAAGGGTTTCGGGGCGAAACATCGCTGATTTCTTCGGCGGTCGCGTGCGTGATGAGATTTCGGTCTATGTCGCCAGTTCCAATCGGGGCAATTCCCCTGAGGCCGAGGTCGATCATTTCCGAAATCTGGTCTCTCAGTCGGGTGCGAAGGCGATCAAGTTTCGTTTGGGTGGGCGGATGAGCCGCAATGCCGATTCGGCGCCCGGACGAACCGAGGCGCTCATCCCGCTGCTCCGCCGAGAATTCGGCGATTCGATGACGCTCTACGGTGATGCCAACAGCAGTTACACTCCGAGCGAAGCGATTCGACTTGGCAAGCTGATGGAGGCCAACGGGTATGGCTTTTTTGAGGAGCCGTGCGAATTTGATGACCTGTGGGGGACGAAGGAGGTTGCCGATGCGCTTGAAATCCCGATCGGTGGGGGCGAACAGGAATACAGCCTGCACCGTTGGCGGTGGACAATCGAGAATCGAGCCGTCGATATCGTTCAGCCGGACCTCCATTACGGTGGCGGTTTGATTCGCGCGACTCAGGTGGCCCGAATGGCCGCTTCGGCAGAGCTCGATGTGGTCCCGCACATGTCGGGCGGCGGACTTGGCTACCTGCACGTCGCCCAGTTCGCGTCATTCACACCGAACATCGGGCCCTTCATGGAGTTCAAGGGAAACACGGCGTTGCCGGTTCACTGTGACAGCTCGTCGCTCAAGAGCGAACAGGGTGTCGTTCGGTGCCCCACCGGCCCAGGATTCGGTGTCGAAATCGACCCTAGCTACATTGCCAGGGGAGAACTCGTCCGTCTTTAGCGGCGTCTCTCGGGCTGCGGCATCAGCGCCAGTATGCTCGCGACAAACACCAGCAGTCCCGCAAATCCGACGGGTGGATAGCGGCGAATGACGTCGCTCGCTTGCTCGACCCATCGCGATTCGCGGCGTTGCCCCTCGCGCAACCAGTGATCGATCGGTTTGGCAATCGGCTTTGCGTCCGTCCACTGCTCGCTCCGTTGCCAGCCGCTTGAGGTACGACGCCATCCGGTCGGCGTGACATGGGTCCGTTGAGCCACTGCGGGCTCTTGATGCGTGTTTTTGCTCACGCTCTCAACCGCCTGCACGTTCCACGCCCGGCCCCAAAGTCGCCCTTCGGACTGACGGTTGAGCGCTGTGAACGCTACGACGGCCACGACCATGGCGATGGCCGTTAGCGCGAGCGTGGTGAGCGCTAACGATGGGGGACGTCGATCGGGTCGGGGGCTGGTGTTGAGCATGCCAGCCATCCCATGCAAACGACGGGGCAATCGCTCGAGGATCGAACATTCCGTGGGACCCATAGTCGATTGAACACGTAAATTCCATAGTTTCTGCCAAATGCCCGCCGCGCGTGTCAGCGGATTCGCGTTGCCCAGCGGCAACACAATGGTGAATGTTCGCAACGCGTGTGTGGGCAAGCAGAGACCCTTGCCACGATGATTTTGCGGAAAAATCATCGCCTCGCGAGAGGTCACAGTCCAATTGTGACGTATGGTTCGGATGCTAAGGATCAGCGGTCATCTGCGTCGATGTCCGCGAGCGACGATCTTTTCTACCATGCGACCCTGTCGAGTTAGCCATGTCGATCGCCTCTACCGACCGCACTCTCGCCGAAATCTTTCACGAGAAGTCGTTGCCCGCGTTGCCCCAGAGCGCCATCACACTGCTGCAATTGTCGCAGAACTCCAAAGCCGGCCCACCCGAATTCGCAAAACCGATTGAGGCCGATCCCGGCTTGATGGGTCAAGTCTTGAAATTTGTGAACTCGTCGTACTTCGGATTCTCACGAGAGATCACAAGCATTCAACAGGCATTGACACTCGTGGGGACACGAGCGATCACGAACTTCGCGCTCTGGAATGCGGTCTTCAGTGTGATTCCCAATCCAAAATTCGGACCCTTTGACCTCAAACATCTGTGGCAGGATTCGCTCCGCCGCGCCCTGCTGGCGCGAAGACTTGGCAAGGCACTGAACCTTCCGGAGTCCGAAGACCTGTTCGCCGGGGCGCTCCTGCAAGACATGGCGATCCCGTTGCTTGTCAAAGAGTTGCCGGCTCAGTACGCCGAGTTGCTCGAACGGTGCGCAACCGAATCGCGACGCCTAAGTGGGCTCGAGGAAGAGGTGTTTGGTTGGAATCATGCCGACGCGGCGGCACTGCTTGCTGAGCAATGGCGTTTGCCCGCAAATTTTGTCAACCTGATCCGCAATCACACCCAGCTCGAAAGTTTGCTCGGCCAGGGACCTGAGGCCCGTGGCAGCGTCTGCGTGGCACTCGCATCGATCCTGCCCTGCTGCGACGACGACACTTGGGACGAGAAAGCGATTTATCTGGACGGCTTCAACCGACTCATTGGCTCAGCACCGATCGACCTGCGAACACTGTTCGAGCAGGTCGACGAGGACGTGGTCAGTTTTGCCCCACTGTTGAGGCTCCCTGTGCCGAGCCGTGGCTTGGTCAACCACCTCAACTGATACTAAGTCGCCCCGCGCGTCCAATTTCCGGCTGTGGGCGGGTACGATAGGCGTTCCCCTACCACGCCACCGCCGGAACCACTCGGCGCCGACGCCCTATCGATTGGGCCTGTCACTGAAGACCCCGGTGTGTGGCCTCGATCCTCTCATCGGAGTCTTTCCGTGCGTGTCACTTTCCTTTTCTGCCTACTGATCGGTGTCGGTACCGCGACGGCGTGGGGTGAGACGCGTCGCCCCAATGTCCTGTTTTTGATCGCCGATGATCTGAACACGCGAATGGGCTGTTACGGCGATGCCCAAGTCGCGACGCCCCATCTCGACCGGTTGGCCGCACGCGGAACGCGTTTCGATCGCGCCTATTGTCAATTCCCGCTTTGTGGCCCCAGTCGCAATTCGATGCTCACGGGACTCTATCCTGACTCGACCGGTATCCATCTCAATGCGCAGATCTTCCGGCAAACGATTCCCAAGCGAGTCAGTCTTCCCCAGGCGTTGCGGCTCGACGGTTACTTCGCGGGTCGAATTGGCAAGCTGTATCACTACAACGTCCCCAATAGCATTGGCACCAACGGTCATGACGACCCCGGTTCGTGGGAATTGGAGTTGAATCCTGCCGGATGTGACCGATTGCTCGAAGAGGGCGATATCCACACGATGGTCCCGGGTAGCTTTGGGGGCGTCGTTTCCTGGTACGCATCGCCGCGTGACGATTCGCAGCACACCGACAGCCTGCTCGCCGACGATGCGGTTTGGGTATTGGAACGGATGGCCAAGGAGCAATCGCAGAGGGAAGACGCACGCCCATTCTTCCTTGCCGTCGGTTTCTACCGGCCGCATACCCCCTACGTCGCGCCGCAAAAGTACTTTGAGCCGTATCGCATTGAAGACATGCCGTACGTATCCGATGAGGTGGCAGCCAATTGGACACCTCTTGCTCCCGCAGCGGCGATGGAAAGCTACCGTGAGTTCCAGAAGCAGATGACCGAGCGACATCATCGCGAGGCGATCCAGGCTTACTATGCCAGTGTCACCTTCATGGACGCGCAGGTCGGACGGGTCCTCGATGCACTCGATCGACTTGGGCTGTCTGACAACACGGTGGTTACCTTCACCAGCGATCATGGGTACCACCTGGGCGACCACGGGCTCTGGCAAAAGAGCAGCCTGTTCGAACAGTCCGCGCGAGTTCCCCTGATCGTCGCTGCCCCGAACATGCCCGCGGGCGAGGTCGTCGATGAACCCGTCGGGCTGATCGACCTCTACCCCACGATCACCGCACTGTGTGGGGTCAAGAATGCCGACTCCCAGGGCCAAGACTTGTCGCCCATGCTAAAGGACTCCACGAGTGGTGGTCGTGGATACGCATTATCTCAGGTGCTGCGCCGTGGCAGTGGCAAGTCTCGAGCCAATACCATGGGCTACTCGATCCGTGTCCCGCGGTACCGCTACACTCTCTGGGACGACGGCGAACTTGGGCACGAGCTGTACGATTACCAGACTGACCCCGACGAGCATCACAATTTGGCCGACGTCGCGGAGCATTCCGAGGTGGTGAATGAGCTAGCAGAAAAGTTGAGACGCGCGGTTGCAGAAACTCGTCCGGCGAGTGGCAAGATTCCTGAGGTGGGCCCGAACGATTGGGCCCCCAACCTTTTGAAGCCGTGAGTCAGGGACGCCCGGTCCAACGTTTGACGCCCTCGAGACGCTGTTTGGCCCGTCCATAGTAGTGTTCACCGAGCGAAGCGAGCTGCTCACTTTCGCTCTCGGCATACCGCGATTCGATTTGCCTACCGTCGAGATCGGTCGTAAAGAAGCCTCGCTCGCGCATCACGTCAAAGGCCGCGGCGGCGATCGCTTGGTGCCCGCCGATCGTCGGATGGACGTGATCGACGAACCGCTGCGGATCCGGAATGCCGTCGGGTATCGCAGCACCCATTGCGTTGGTTCGATCGAACAACGTCGGTGTGTCGACGACGGGGACTGCGTGGCGTGCAGTGAGCTCCCGAATCCGTTGTTCGATGTCGGCCGTCGCCCGCAACGGACAGACGTCGTGGTCTCGGGCCGCCATCAGATGCGGCTTCGCAGTCGCGTCGCCCCGTTCATAAAGCCAACGCCCCAGGTGGTAGCGGGCTTGGGCATACGTTGGATCGATCCGGGCGATCGCTCGAGCTGCGGACAGTCGCTCCTTCGGCGAGTTGTCGGCGGTGTTCATGACGCCCGCCAAGCGTTGAACTTCAGCACGCTGCTGCGGTGAAAGTTTGGGGTGCACTTCACTCTTGAACGGCGGTGTGTTGACGAGATCACTGGCAGGTACGCAAACCAGTAGTGGCACGCCGGCGTTTTGACAGGCCAACACCATTCTTTCGAATGTCAATGCGAAGTGATTGACGACCCCGCGACTCCAGGCCTCATCGCGGCGATACGCGTCCAGGCCGTTGGGTTGATCGAGAATGGTGTCGACCTCGCCGCGCATCGGCGATCGGGTGCCGCTGACGCCCGGGGCATCCTGAGAGCCCATCCGCGGTGAGCGATCCTTGTCTCCCAGTTGTACCTGAGCGGCTCGACGAAGCAGTCGAGTGATACGCCATTGTGCGAGTTTCGAAACCACGAGGGCCAAAGGGCGCGGAAGGCGCGCCTGGGCGGCGTAGGTACGGGCTTCGAGAAACTCATTTTGCCCCATGTACAGAACGATCGCATCCGGCCGGTACGCCAAGACTTCGTCAAGAATCGCGGCGACTCGATAACTCGCGTAGGAGATCCCGCCCGCATTGATCACCTCGCAGTCACGGTCGGGCATCGCGGCTTGCAAGCGAAGTTGCAACCACATCGCAAAAGCGGTGTCCGGTCGGTAGGGCTGCCCCTGTGTCGTCGATCCTCCGAGCGCGAATGCTCGAAACGTCGAATCGGGCTTCTGTATCGAAAAGGCCGCAGGACAGAAAAAATTCATACGGTCCGGACCGATCTCCATCGTTTTTCCGTCGGACGAAGCGGTGAAGAGCGGCCGCAACGCGTGCAGGTCAACCCACGGATCCGAATCGATCGCTGAGAGGTGCTTCGAAGCCTGCGGCCAATCATCTTCTGCGACGCCCGCCAGCCGAAGGGTTGCCTCGAGCACCAGGAAGGGCAACAGACCAAGGCCGATGGTCGCCACACGAAATACCCAGCGGCGCCAAGTTGGTCTCATGCGGAGGAGTTTCCGAATCGGCCGTCAGCAAATTCAATCATCATCGAGCCCCGTGGCGGAGTCATCGGCATATGACGCGCCGCGATCGGAATCGTTCGCTGGCGAGTCGGGGTCGTCTTTCTTGTACTGGTCCAATCGCCGATAAAGCGTGCGGGCACCAATTCCCAGAACCTTGGCCGCCTCCTCCCGATTGCCCCCGGTCAATCGCAAAGTCTCTTCAATGGCCCAACGTTCGATCGTCGCCAGCGGTTGGCCAACAAGACTCGATTGGCCCAGGTCGCCGGTTGGCAGATCAATCGCGGACGAATGGGTCGCAAGCGATCCATCATCGAGTTCTGGTGGCAGATCATCCTCGCCGAGCACCCCATCGGTATCGAGCACCACCATCGTTTCCACGAAATTACGCAGCTGACGAATGTTTCCTGGCCAGTCGTAGGCGAAGAACCGTTTGGCGACCGTCGGGGTGAAGTGCGAAGCCGGCTTATCGTAGCGGCGGAGGAACATCTTGCGGAAATGATCCATCAGTGGAATCACATCATCGCGTCGTTCGCGTAGCGGTGGCAACGTGACCGTCACAACCTTCAAACGGAAATAGAGGTCATTTCGAAAAGAGCCATCGGATACCATTTGCTCCAGTGGGCGATTGGTGGCGGAAATCAGGCGAACGTTGACCTTGATCGATTTGTTGTCTCCGACCCGCGTGATTTTGTGTTCTTCCAAAACTCGCAACAGCTTGATTTGAGTGCTCATCGGCATGTCGCCGACTTCATCGAGGAACAGGGTTCCGCCGTTGGCGTATTCGAACGCCCCCACACGATCACTCACCGCGTCGGTAAAGGAGCCTTTGACGTGTCCAAACAGTTCGCTCTCGACCAAATTTTCGCTAACCGCTCGCGTGTTGAGCGCCACGATTCGCTTCGCCTTTCGCGGACTGTTTTGGTGAATCGCCTGAGCAATCATCTCCTTTCCGGTGCCACTCTCGCCGGTGACTAGTACCGTCGCATCGGTCGCGGCGATCCGCCGCAATCGGTCAATGACCGTTTGCATCGCCGAACTGGTGTAGATGATCCCTTCAAAACCGAAACGTTCGTCGAGCCGCTGTCGCAGCTCCGTGTTGGTGCGGCGTAGCGAGACCGCCTCGGCGGCTTTCTCAACGATTGCTCGCAAGCGACTCGGGGTGATCGGTTTTTCGAGGAAATTGAACGCGCCTTTTTGCATCGCCTCGACCGCGATTGGGACCGATGCGTGCCCGGTGACCATCACAACCTCGCAGTCGGGGAGTCGCTGGCGGGCAAGGGCCAGTACCTGCATTCCGTCGAAATCATTCATCACCATATCGGTGATGATGATGTCGAAAGTTTCTCGGTCGATGAGCTTGGCGGCATCGGGACCCCGCGTCGCTAACTCACATCGATACCCCACCTTCTCAAGGCTCTCCACCATCGCGCGGGCGTGCGCGGCCTCATTATCGACAATCAGGAGTCGCAGAGATTCGGACGACAAAGGTGCGTTCACCTTGTCGTTCGATTCGTCCCAATCTTCACGGTTACCGGTGGCGGTACTCTCGCCGCTGCGATGGGTATCTTGGGCATTGCTCATGCCTCTGATTCTAGGCGGAGAGGCGTCCGATGCGACCCCAGGAAAGTCCGCGGGCAGGCTACTTTTCGAGAAACAGCGGGCTTGAAACGACCGCGTGAACGAGACTCCGAAACCCGTACCGGTCTGACTCGGTTTGATCGACGATCCGCTCGATCGCTTGGCGATCGGCAAATCGCACCGGTGCCCCGGTTCCGTAGACGACCATTTTCTCCGCGACGCACTTTGCGATCGCTCGAACGTCCCGCAAGACCAGCGCACGAAATTCATCGATGTCGTCGAACGGCGCCCCGTCAGGCATCTGGTAACTCGGATCAATTGACAGTGCGCCGCGATTGCTATCCCGAGTAGCCGTTGGGTAATGGTCCCGCCAGGCGCCCGTGGGGTCGTAGTTTTCCAGTGCAAAACCGATCGGATCGATCTTCGTGTGACAACTCGCACAGGCATCGTTGCTGCGATGCTTTTCGAGCATTTGACGGATCGTGGTGGAGCCGCGAATGTCGGGCTCTATCGCAGGGACATTCTGTGGCGGAGGCGGGATGTGGATACCGAGCAATCGTTCGGCAACCCAAACTCCGCGTACGACGGGCGACGTGTCGGTGCCGTTGGCTGTGATTTTGAGAATCGCACCTTGAGTCAGAAGACCTCCTCGTCGGTGGCCGGCCTTGAGCCCCACACGCTGCATCGCGTCGCCCGTCACGCCATCGATTCCATAGTGCCGAGCCAGTCGCTCATTCAAAAACGTATAGTCCGAGTCGACAAGCCCGCCAACGCTGATATTTTGGTCGAGCATGTCCTGCAAGTAAGTCAACGTTTCGGCCAACATCGATTGCTGGAGGATGTTGTCAAAGTCGCGGTAACGCTTCGAGTCGGGCTGAGTGAAATCGATTTGGTCGAGGTCGAGCCACTGCGTGGCAAAGTCGCTCATGAACAACCCACCACGGCGATCGTCGAGCATCCTTTCGACCTGCTGGCGGAGCACGTCCCGGTCACGCAGTTTGCCCTGCTTGGCCAGGTCCCTCAGCGTCGTGTCGGGCGGGGCATTCCAAAAGAAATAACTCAGCCGAGACGCGATCGCTTCGTCTTCAAGTTCTCCGACATTCTCTTGATGGTAGAGAAATCGGGGTGAGCATAGCAGCGATCGATATCCACCCAGGATCGCCTTGACGACCGGAGCCCCTTGATCAATCTGCGTTTGAACCGACGCGATGTATGGGGCGATCTCCTCCGCGTCAACCGGCCGCCGAAAGGCGCGATCGGCGAATCGAACGAGCAACTGTTGCGCGGCCTCACGCGGGTTGTCGGTCGCTAGGCCGAGCAGTTCGGCGCGATCCATCGCGGACCCACCTGACTTGACACCAGCCGACTGGCCTCGCCGGAGCCGTGCATCGCTCTCGGTCGAGTCAAATCGGTCAACGATTTCGAACTCGCCGAAAAGCAAACGCCGGATCGATGGGTTGTCCGGGCCCAAGTGAATTCGCTGCATTTGCATCTCGTGCAATGCCACGCCCGAGAGACCCTGTCCTTCGCCCTCGCCCGTACCGACCTGTCCACCGGCAAATTTTCCAGATTTAAGGTGTGCGTCAGCTGGGCGAATCTCGAGGCGATGCCCCATCGGAAGCCAGGTTTCAAACGTCCACTGCCGCGGTTCTGATGTCGCTTCGAATACGCCGACCGAGTCCATCAGCGGGGCACTCGACACCAACACGCCGCTGCGAACCGTGCACCAAACGCCGCCAGACTCCGGCGGTTGGACCGCAGAAGCTGTGAAGGTGAATCGGTACCAACCATCCTCTGGCGCCGTCGTCGCCGGCAAACGACCATAGTAGGTCGTTCCGCCACGCCAGGTAACGGCCAAGCCCTCACGAAGCTCCGGTTCGCGGGTCCGCGACTGAGGGCGGGTGCGCGCAAGTTCACGAGCGGTGAAGTGCTGATCGTACTCGTCGGGCGGATCCATCGCGCGGCGCATCGCCTCATCAAGTGCCCTATCGATCGCTGCCAAGTGCTGTTCGAGCTGAAAATGCGACATCGGTTGCCCATCGGCCACCGTGGTGAATCCACCCGTCTTCGGCTCTTGTGGGAAGTGCTTCGCCAGTGGCAGATCAATGCCGAACAGGTCATGCAATGAGCGCTCGAGCTGCAGATTCGTCAATCGCCTGCCACGAACACGCCCCCACTTGGACGCCTCGTCTTGCTCGATTTCCGTCAGCCACTGCGACGTGTCGGCGATGAACAGGCGTCGCTCTTCGTCCCTCGCCGTCGACGCATCAACGGGTGGCATTTCGCCGCTTTCGACGCGATCCACCACGCTTATCCAGCGAGAGTGAACCTCCTCGCGATCGACATCCATGCTCTCACGCTGCGATTCGCCGGTCGCACGCGGCTCGATCAATTCCGAAACGTCAAATCCGGCCTCTGCGCCCGAACCTTGATGGCAATCCAAACAGTGCGATCGAATGAATTCAGCGGAAACGGCTGGATGCGAATAAACCGCGTTATGATTCGGATCGGATGCACGCAATTGCGAGGCGGGGAGACCTATCGAGAGCGTCCCGACTACGCCGAGACCGGCCCACATCACCGCCAACAATCGGAACCTGCTCGATCGCACCGCCATAAGATCACCGTTTGAACAATCGTGCATGTTTCGGCTCGCTAGAGTCTGCGGTCGCCCATCGACGATGGACAGCCACCACTCGGGCCAATTGAGGTAGGGCAAATAGGAGGCGGGTAGGGATCGCACGGCTTTCGTGCGAATCACACAGCTCTGATTATACCCGGGTACACAGTCGATCGTGAAGTCAGAAAACGGGCCGCCAATGCGTCGCCGAGAGATCGACGTTAAAGTACACGGCGATATGGGGTTCACGACATCCAGTGCAGTTTCCTCGCTGAGCAGCACTTCTGCGGGCGCTTCGCTAGCCTTCGGGTTCCCCAGCTGGGGACGCTGGGGATTCGATTTTGCTTGTCTATCAATGATCGCGGTTCTAGCGATCGGGTTGAGATTGCCATCATGCGCCGAAAGCTACTGGGTCGATGAACTGCATTCGGCGTGGTGCGTTTCGGAAACCTTGCAGGAGGTCGCTCCACGGGCCATTGCGGGAAACCAATCGCCGATCTACTTCATCGGACTCTTCTTGTGGAACGTGATTGTCGGTGATTCCGAGTGGTGGATGAGACTTTCGAGCGTGTTGGCGTACGCTGCGGCCTGCGTCGCACTTGGCGCCGGCCTTCCCTACGTGATGCAGGGGCGACACCGGGACCGAATGGTTGGCGGCCTAACCGCTGGACTGCTCCTTGCGTTCGATCGAAACGGATTGTTTTTCGGCACCGAACTTCGGCCCTTCGCATGGGTGATCTTGGCCTCTTCGATCGCCTCGCTGTCGCTGGCTGAACTGCTGCGTGATCGCCACACGCAGCCTCGGTTGCGAACCTGGACAATCCTGTTCGCAGCGATTGTTGCTGCGGCCGCTCTACAACCCACTTCGATTGCCGCGTTGGGATGGTTACCGCTGGCCGCTTGGATCGCGCGATATGCAATACAGCCGACCTCCCGGGAAAGAACCCGACCCGGCATGGCCTTCGGTTTCGCAATCGTCGCGGGGGTGTGCCTCTGGCTAGCTGCCGGTCCAGCTTTGCAATTGGCCTGGCAGAACCGAGAGCAGTGGCGGTCGGTGGGTGCCGCGGTTTCGCTCACGCAGTGCTGGCAGGTTTGGCCCTGGCTCACGACGGTGATTCTCCCGCTGACCCTGGCCACGATCAGTCGTGCCGCGCTATGGCGTCGACGCGGCAGCGAGCCCCCGAGTGAAGGGTCGATCGAATTTCGCTCGGCGGCCGCCTGGTGGCTGGCGACGGTTGCTATTTTGGCGACCCTGACCTTCTGGTTGCTGGCGTGGCTAAACGTCGCGCCGCTTTTCCACCGCCGGTACTTCATTGCCGTCTTGCCGCTGCTCCCCGCCGTAGCGGGCCTCGCGGTTACCGATACTTTGAGCCGATTTCGCGGTCGCCGCGTTGTGAGCGTCGCTGCGTGGGCCCTGCCCACCATCCTGGCGGTTTCGATGATGATCGAGCAAGGATTTCCGAATCCGTTCCGCTGGCAATCACTGCGGTTGGTTCATCGCGGTGAGGACTGGCGAGGGGCCCTCGAACACTTGCGGCGACATCGGGTCGATGGGCAACCTCTTTGGTTGAGCCCCGGATTGATCGAAACTGAGAGGTTGCTCGCAACCGGCAGCCACACCCGTAAAATCGGTGCGATTGAATATTTGACTTACCCGATCTCGGGACCCTATCGGGAATCGCAGCGTGGCGACACCCGCGATGCGGAGGTATTTTCCTGGCGATTGCGTGAGCGGCCGCCTTGGCAAAAGACCACCGCAGAGGGCAGCGGGTGGGCCGTCGTCCGCGCCCCCGCGACGTCATTCGCGGCCTGGATTTCGCGGTATCCAGGCTTATCGTGGACATCTTTCGGCGGTGTTCAGGTGATCCGATGGGGCAATCCGGCGGTTGACGGAGGCCGGGCGGTTAACGGAGGGTTGTCCGGTGCGAACAGTGACTTGCAACCGCGGACGAATTTCCGACCCTCGCGACGCTATGCAGAGGATACTGGTCTTGATGTGGTTTCGACTTTTGACCGCCGTGCTCGTTGCCTGCTTCGCGCTCCGCATCTCGCCGGCGCCCGCCGCGGGACCGCACGATGCGTCGGCCCAATCGCAATTCATTGCCGACGGTGATCCGGATCGCGGTTACCAGCTTCTGACCGAATACCCGTACTTGCCACCTGACTTCAATCAGGACGTCTTCGACGCGGCCTGGCAGGTCTGGCCGCAATCACTCCGCGACGAGGCCGCGTCCGCGAGTCCGGCCGAGCGCAGGCGAATGGCGATGCGGCGTTATGGCTTGACCCCACGCCCCGACGATCCGTCAGGACGCCCATTGCAGTACGTTGTGGAAGGATCGGGCGTCGACATCACGTGGACGATGAATTGTTTCTCGTGCCATGGCGGCGAAGTGTACGGAAAGCCGACGCCCGGCGCACCGAACAATCGATTGGCGCTGCAGACCATGACTGAAGAGCTTCGAGCGACGAAACTTAAGCTCGGAAAGCCGCTCTCCCGCATGGACTTCGGATCGATTGTCATACCACTTGGTACGACGGTGGGGACCACCAACGCGGTGATCTTCGGCGTCGGATTGATGAGCCGGCGCGACCCTCAACTCAATCTCATCGATCAGATTCCGGAGTCGTTGATCCACCACGACATGGACGCTCCTCCGTGGTGGCACTTTCACAAACGGCCCTACCTTTACATCGACGGCTTCGCGCAGCGCGGTCACCGCGGCCTGATGCAGTTCACGCTCGTCCCTGAAAATGGTCCCGACTTCTATCGCCAACACGAAGACGACTTCCGTCACATTGACGCCTACCTGATGTCGCTTCGTCCGCCGCGCTACGAGGGCTTGATCGATGAGGCGTTGGCTGCGTCGGGACGTCTTGCATTCAATGACCACTGTGCCCATTGCCATGGAACGTACGGACCCGGCGGCCGCTACCCGAACGTTCGCATCCCACTGGACGAGATTGGCACGGATCCCGTTCGGTTGAAGGCGCTGCCGGCTGCCGGGCGCGAAAAATACGCTCGCAGTTGGTTCGCCCACGCCGGCGAAACGGATGAGCAGCTGACGGTTGTGAATCCGGATGGCTACGTCGCCCCACCACTCGACGGTGTTTGGGCCAGCCCTCCGTACTTCCACAATGGGAGCGTACCGACGCTGTGGCATGTCCTTCATCCCGAACATCGCCCGACGCTCTGGCGACGAGTCGCGACGGCGATCGATGCCGAAAAGATCGGATTCCAGATCGAGGAAGTGGATCGCATTCCGCTAACCCAAACCGACGTAGCGATTCGAAGGGAGTACTTCGACACGCGTCGTCACGGCAAAAGTAACGCTGGGCACGACTTCCCGAATGAACTCAGTGAAAGCCAGCGACGGGCCGTCCTTGAGTATCTGAAGACCCTGTAGCCGCCAGCGAGCTCCGGCGGTCCGTTTTCCTGGGACGCGCCACTTTTGTCGATCGCCGAGTATCGCGTGGAGGCGATTTCTAGACAGGGTCACCTCCATGATCGATCATCGAGTTGACCTTCGCAGCGATGATGAAATCGTTCTCGCTGAGGCCGCCGATCGCATGGGTCGTGAGGACCACACCGAGGTGGCGATAGCCCGTTAGGTGCAGGTCAGGGTGGTGTTGCTGCGCCTCGGCCAGTTCGGCGATTCGATTGAGCATGGCGACAGCCTCAACAAAGTGTTTGAACTTGAAGTCGCGGCGGATCGATGTGGCTTGGGCATCGAGTTGCCACCCAGGAGTCTCGGCAAGTAGCGTTTCCGCGACCGACCGCGAGAGGACCTCAACGCCTCCCTCGCACGGCCGGCACTGCTTCTGAGACAATGCTTTCGATGGTTCGGTCATCAAGAAACTCGTTGTGTAGCGCAGGTCAGGCAAAAGGCAATGCGAAGGCAAAGCTAAAGGTTAACACAGCCTCGAATTCCTCGAGTCATCACTTAATTGCAGGTGGTGGTTGGTCGGAGGATGGTTGCATGCGAATGCCGCGAAACTCGACGTTTTGAGACCCCCAACTGTGCAGCGCGATGGTGCCATGTTGAAATCGATCGTCGGTGACCGACATGTCTTCCTGGCCGTCGATCCAGATCGTGATCCGCGGCCCCTCAAGGACGATGCTGACCTGTTGCCAGGTGTTCTTCTGGTAGCTGCGATCGTTGATCGCCAGCACGCGAAAATCATTGCCATCCTTGACCGCAAGGATGCGAAACTTCCGCTGCAAATCGGTTGCCCAAAGGTAATGGTGATTAGGGTCCTCGAATCGAAACGCCACGCCAATCCCATCGTCGTCGGCCGAGCGAACTTCCAGGTCGATGGTACCGTCGCTGAACGCCTGGGCGGAATCATAAATTCGCAGTGTCCCGTACCGCTCGACCGCAGGATCGACGCTGGTCGCACTTCCTTGAAAGATATTCGACGCTTGCCGAACGACCGTCTGGTCGACGGACCAGCGGGATGGGGCTGCGCTAACCTTGTCTTTCACATCCCATACGCTCCAGAATTCATCCGCAAGCGGGAGTTGATGTCGATCGATGCGAAAATCGCTATCGCTGGCGCGGCTCACTTGACCGTCGGGCGTGAACGCACGCGCGCGAAGCCGAACCGATTCCTCCACCGTCAGCGGTCGCTCGTACGCGTGCGAATCCACCGTGGGCGAACTCCCATCCATCGTGTATCGGATGACGGCATCCGCCCGGTCATGGGAGAGATGAACCTCTACCGGATCGGCAAACGCGCCGCCGACCGGGGCGATTCGTGGACTGGCCACCGCAACGGGTTCGAGTGCGATCCAAGCCTGGTTGAGGTAGCTACACACGCAACCGGCCGATGCGTCAGGCACTAGGACCAAACCTCCGGCCGGAAGAGCGTTTAACCAACAACCGGGTCGTATCCCACCGTAATTCTCCGTTCGCTCATTCTTCAAAAGGTCAAAGTAACCGAGCGTGGCCGAGCGGTAGACCATCATGTAGCGAGACCCAGCCAAGATCCCGCATCCGTACGAACGGCTGAAGTGAAATGGCCGCTCCTCGCCACTGAGCAGGTCCCACGCACCACCCTGAGCGTAGACGGTGTAGTCATTGATCATCGGGCGGCTCGCATATTTCGATTGGGTGGTCCAAGCCATCTCCCCATCCTCGGTCGAGAAGACCGTCAGCCGTTGCCCACTCTCGGAGGCCAACGCGAAACGCGTAGGCTGGAAACTCATCAGCAGTCGGTGATACTCGGGACTGAGTGAAAGCGTCGTTCCATCAATCTGTTGATCGTTTCGCCACCGTTGCTGGCCCGTCGCAGCGTCGAGCGCCAGGAGTACTCCCGTGGCGTGTTCCTCCTCGGCGGCGTCGCGGCGGCGATCAAAATCGGCCAGGGGACGATCGATCAAAAATACGGTGTCCTCTCCGACCGCAATCGCATTGTGCCGAATCGAATGCTTGGCGTCGTAGCGCCAGCGAAGTTGACCGGTCTGCGGGTCCAATGCGAATAGCGTGGTGGATTCAGTCAACTGCTCCGCGAGGTTGCCCGTCGTGGCGCGGAATCGGTACGTCACCATGTGTTGGCGATTGGCGAGCGATCCGAACAGCTGACCATGCTCGAGCGCCAGATAGCCCCAAGTGCCTGGCTCACCATCGGGTGTGAGTGGGGCCGTGAATTTGCCCAAAAGCTCCCCGCTCCGCCGGTCCAATCGTAGGCAATGATCCTGCCACCTCACGTAAACGCCCGTTTCGCCGATGCAATAATTGCTGCCCGTGCCCGCCGCACCCATCAATTCGTCGCCATCGAAAGCCTCGAGAATCCCCGGCAGCGGATAACGCCAGACTTCGGTGCCGTTGTAAGCATCGACACAGACCAATTCGTCGAGACCCTCGTGGTAGAGCAACCCATCGTAGAACAGGGGTGCCGGCCCACGCCCATGGCGCTGAGGCAGATCAAGATCCACGTCGCGATACCACAACATGCCCAGCGGACCCTGCAGCCGCTCATCGGTCGAACAGAGCTGATTGGCGGCACTCATGTACTGATGAGTCCATTGTCCCGCCCGCTCCAGAGGACCTCGCTCGGACCGCCGCATCTGTCCAGCAGGGCCGAACACGGCAATTCCGCCGTAGGGACGCAGCGAAGCCTGCCAACCCTCGTGCGACAGACTCTCTTCGGGCTGCGACACGCTTCGCCCCGAAACGACGAGATTGGCAAAGTAATTGGGATACGGTAGAGCACTCAAGTCGGCGATGTGATGGACGGTCACACGCGAACCGTAGACCCCAGCGGCTCGCAAACGACTGCGCGCTTGCAACACTTGATCGGCATCGTCATCGACCGCGTAAATCTGAAGGTCGGTTCGAAGGGCCAGTTCGTAGGCCAATCGCCCATCACCACAACCGAAATCGAGGCAGTAGCCTGAGGTGGAGTCGAGAGCAGCCACGATCTCCTCAGCCGCCGCGACAACGGAAGGATTTACGGGCCACAAAGGCCCTTCGTCGGCGACCTGCCCCATGGCCAAATCGGTGGAGACACGCGTCTCATCAGCAAAAGCGAGTATTTCGCCACGATCGGTGCTGACCAACAACTTTCCGTTCGCAGCCGCCAACCCATACGCGTTGCCTTGAATCGTTAACGTTTGGCGAATGCGGCCCGAATCGAGATCAATGAGGGTCACGCATCCGTCGCCTCCGGCGACCACGGTCCGGTCAGCGATCATCAACGCGGTACCGCCGTCGACACGATCGACCGTCCAGAGTGGCTGGAGGCCCCACGAACGAGAAACTCGCCCGCGGCGATCGGGCTTTTCTTGTTCGACCCACTGGTACGCTACCACCTGTTTCTCAGTAGCCCGGACCAATCCACCGGGGAATGCAGCGATCGGACCGGCGCCGAGGGTTTCTTCGGCTTGGCCACTAACGACATCGAAGGCGATCCCACTGTTGAAGAACATGGGCCCAACGGCCATCGTTGCAAAGCCGCCTCGCTGGCCGTACTGCTGCAGGTGAAAATATTGAAAACGCCCGCTTTCCAGGTCGAATGCGGCGGGGACCGCGCGACCCGTTGGAATCAAGAGTCTTGCGGACCGCTGCGTTTCCGCATCGGCACCCTGTCGCGTGGACGTGCCGGGCGGAAACGGGACATTGGTCGCATCGGAGCCCGAGACAACCAGATAGCCCTGTGCGGAGACCCCGCTTTCGGCCTCGGCACCGCCGTGCGGCTGCGACATGCTCAGGCCACCCGAATCATCGTTCACCCATTTCGGCTCTCCGCTGGTGCAATCCAGCGCGTGGACAAAGATCTCATCGGTCGGCCAGATGCCCGCCGCGTAGTAAACCGTATTGTCGACGACGACCGGGGCACCGCGGGCGGGCCATTTCGAGATCAGCTTCTCATTGCCCAATCGCCTCGCATCGGATGGTCCGCCGCGATGTTTCCAGGCGAGTTCCCCATCGAGCGAGAGACAATAAAGAAAGCCATCGTCGCTCGCCAAAAAGACCCGATCCTTCCAAACGGTTGGCGCGAAGCGGATGGGGCCATCGGTGACGAAGATCGCCTCGCCTCGACCCGTCTCGGCATCCAAACGGTACAGCGCGTGATCGGTTGAACAACCAAAATAAACCTGTCCCGCCGAAATCACACAGTGGTGAGCTCGGTCAAATGGCAATCTTCCCGACCGCGGCCAGGCGGGTGACGGGATCTCGGCCTGAAAGTGCCAAGCGGGCGCCAAGCGGTCCGGAAGAGGTTGCGGTGTGTACGCCGAACGCGCCGCATCGGCGCGATACGTCGGCCAATCCGCCGACGCGCTTCCCAAGTCCGCGACGATCCAAAAAGAAAAGGCAAGCAGACCGACGATCGCCGGAAATCGCCGTTGCGGTGCGTCTACCAAATACGACCAAAGCATCTCAGGGCCCCTTGGGATCGCGTGAAGCGAGATCGCGTGAAAGCGGATCGAGTGGAAGCGGATCGAGTGGAAGCGGATCGAGCGAAAGTGGCTCATGCAAACAGACTTGCCAGCCCTATCCCTAGTCCGCATTGTAGGGCGAGATTGCCAATCAGTCGGCGACCGCCGACCCAGTCATCCCGACTTCATCCAATTTTCACGCGATGCCCTCAACGCGCCCCTGGGTCGTGGCGACCCTCCGCTCGGCGCGGCGCGCCACGGTGCTCAGTCCCGCCGAGACCACCAGCAGCACAAGCATCATCGACGCTGCCGCCACACCCACCACACCAACCCGATGACCCACCTGGTGGAGTCGATGCTGATGCTCGATCCACTGCCGATCGGACCGATCGAGAATGAGTACCGTCGCCGACTCGTGTAGCGTCTCATCACCCACGCGGATTTCGCCGGCGTACCGACGTGAAGGATCTTGTCGCTCGTCAATCCACTGGTCCGAAACCTGAAGCCATTGAGAAACGTTTTCTGCCCCCGTTAGCGTTTCAACATAAGTCTCAAACGCCGCCCGCAACTGGACCTTCAAGGCCTCTTCACTGAGGGACTTCGTTCGCGAAGGTGTTGAGACGACGGGCAGTCGATGCTTTTCTCCCTCCCACTGCGGTGGCTGGTCAATCCACGCTGGGCGACTTGCCGGGAAATCGAGGTGCCCTGACGGCGGTGTCGACAGCTCACTCGTGGTCAGCTCCGCGTTGGATCCTGCCACGACCTCTGCGTTCGATTCATCGGCGGACTCGTTGTCTTGGGCAAGCGATGTCTCAGCCAAAGCGGCGATCGAAAACAGCCAGGCGGTGAGAATCGCAAGAGTGAAACGGGACATCAGGCGACCTCCCCAGTGACTTGCGGAGAATCCTGAAGCGTCTCCCGCTCTTGCGGGTTTTCCCATGGCGCCGCGATTTGAACCGCGATCACAGTGCCGGCGGCAATCATCATCCCCCACGGTTGAGGAATAGGAACTAATTGTTGGACCATCCAATCGCCGATCACGACGATTGCGACCGCCCCCAAGCTCAATCGGCTCGATCGAAGCGGATCGCAAACACGCCACCATCGAATCGTTGCCATCAACAAAGCGAAATGGACCATGAAGGCCGACACGAGCGGCGTGCCGTCGGTTGCAAACAGCGCCTGCGGCAATTCGGTCGCGTCGATCGATCGCTCCAAACCCACGTTCAGAGGCACCATCAGATAGCGTCCCACGAGTAAACAAAACGCCCCGACTCCTCCGCCCACGCCAAGCAAGGCGGTGCGGCGGCGCAAGGGATCTCCCTCGCTCGCCTCCCACAGCTTCCCGAGCCCGAGCGTGACCGTCGCAGCCGCCAGAACGGTCGAGGCGGCCCAAAAGTAGGGGGCCAATCGGATGCTCGTCACGTCGCCATTGCGGATACCGACCACGGCGGCAAAGACCGCACAGAAGACGGTTGCGATGGTGGCTGCTGTCAATGATCCAGAGAGTTCGGCAAGCTGCGTGGAAGATCGCTTCGACGCCAAACGAATTCGTTTGTACTTCCGCCAGCGATGGTAGGGCATCGGGCGATTTTTGCTTGCCGCCGCGGCGGCAAGCGCCCGCGCCTTTTGGTACGGGACCGCCGCGGTCGTCGGGCCGATCAGCATTTGGCGGAGGATGTAATAGGGGACGTAGACGAGTCCCAAAATGGAAAGAAGTGGCAACAACCAGCGGGTGTTGACCACGAAGACAAACACGGCCAAGAGCACCAAAAGTGTCTTGACTGGGGGCGCAACCCGCAGCTCTCGCCACCAAGCCCGGAAGTCATCGATGCTCGCCTCGACGGCACGAGCTAGCGGTTCGCGTGCGGATGGCGGACCGGCCACCTGCGGAATTTTTCCGGCTGGTATTGGCGCCGTTGCGGTTGGTGAGGACGGTGCGGCGGTGGCCGTGACCGGCCTCGCGTTATGGCTCGCTCTCGGCGAAGGGCTGACCACGGTCGCCACCGGCAACGGGCTACCGAATTGCCCCGGTTGCAATTCCAATCCCGACGCGTTCGCCATTTCACGAACCGATCCCCAGCGGCGTTTCGGGTCCTTCAGCAAAGCCCGTTCGATGACTTGTTGGAATGGCGGCTCGATCCGCGACAGGTCGGGCGTTGCGGTCATGTGTTTCATGATGATCTCGTGGCTGCTTTCGCCGTCGAAGGGCAACTCACCAGTCAGCATTTCGTAAAGCACCACACCAAGCGCGTAGATGTCGATCTCCCGTCCGTATTCCCCTCGCGCGATCTCGGGGGCCATGTAGTGGAACGTGCCGATGCTCTCGGTATTTCCCCCTCGCCGAGAT
>JBGTCJ010000159.1:0-19468 GCA_041748895.1 Pirellulaceae bacterium | reverse complement strand
CGCCGACAAGCAGAAACTCGCTTCGATCGAGCCCCGCGAGTTCCTGCGAATGGGTCACTCGCGGCGCGTGTAGTCGAACCTCTCGATGAAAAAAGTCGATCTCGCTCGCGGGCACTAAGTCGTCTGGTGGATCGAACTGCCTTCGAGTCGCGTCCCCGACCGGTTCTGGGGGCAGGTAAGGCGAAGTCGATGCTGATGCCGCAGGATTCTGAAGCGTGAGCGTTCTCGGTGGAAACCGAGGGCGTGTGCTCGGCCCGCTCCAGACACTTTGCTCACCCGAGTGAATCATCGAGCTCAGGTCACCGCCGGCCCACCAGATCGTCAGTCGATCCAGATCGTAGCGCCCCAATGAGCCATAACCGAGCAGCATCATCGCGATGATTGCCGCAGCGGCCGTTGGCCAATAGAGTACCTGGATTCGAACTTTCCGCCGCATACTGTACATCCATGGGCTGGGTTGGGAGGCGGCAACGAGACGATCGCACCAGTCCTTGCATCGGGAAGAACATGAACCTTCGATCAAACCTGTTGTTGAGGTCGGTAGAATCGGACCCATCCCGGTGACAGCGGACAAACCCTTCAATCGGCCGGACCGTCAAAGTCACGCCAGTGACTCAGGTCAAGCGGCTCGATTGCCAGCGCGATCGGCGGCGGAAAACGATCATCCGGAGGAACGAAAGCGGGTCTTGCTGATGGTCTCGTCGCTCGACGGGGGCGGTAGCGAGCAACAGACGGTGCTGCTACTTCGTCACCTGGATCGCGCGCGATTTGCGCCCGAGCTTTACGTGCTTCGCCGTGGTGGCTCGTTGGCGGAGGCGGTCCCCGATGATGTCCCGGTTCATGCCTTTGACGCCGCGACCGTGGCCGCGTCGTGGACGGGCCGATTGAATTGGCCGGGACGACTGCATCGGCTTCAGGTGGACGATGTCATTCGCGTCCTACGCGAGCGTCACATCGACGTGGTCTACGACCGTACCTTTCACATGACTTTGATCGCTGGCCCGGCTGCCGCTCGCGTCGGTGTGCCGAGGGTTTCGACCATCGTGAGCCCTCCGAGCCGCGCGGTTCCGCTCAATGCGGGTCGATTTCTCGGCATCAAGCGGCGGCGTTTGGCGACCCACTATGCCGCAGCCGCCGCGGTGGTTGCCGTCAGCGAGCCAACTGCTACGGATGCCAGAACGTACTACGCCCTGCCGAATCTGAAGATCGAAGTGATTCCTAACCCGGTCGATGCTGCCCACCTGGACGCCCAAGTCGCCGAGGCGATGCAGACGCTCTCGACCGCCGCGCCGGATCCTCTTTTCACCATGGTCTGCGTCGGCAGAATGACAGTCGAGAAAGGCCAGCGAGACTTGATCGAAGCACTCGCCGCCTTGAGAAATGGTTACCCAGGGTTCAGGTTGCCAAGGATCCGCATGATCGGGACGGGACCTCTGCTGGCCTGTCTCGAGCGTCGTGTGGCCGAACTGCGACTGCAAGACCAGGTCGAGTTTCTCGGACAGATCCCTCATCCAGCGGCACTGATTGCCGCGGCCGACGCACTCTGTTTGCCGTCGCGATTCGAGGGCTTCCCAAACGTGATGCTCGAGGCGATGGCGCTCGGCACGCCGGTGATCGCGCGATCGCTTGATGTGATTGAGTCATTGCCGCCGTTGCCCGGTGGGCAGGACCTAAAGGGCCGCAGCTACCTAACCACGTTTTCGGGTGAATCGCCAGATGAATTTGCCGAGAAGATTTATCGTCTGATGTCCGATGACGCCGCCCGAGAGACAAAAGCCCGTGCTGCCAGAAGCCTCGCCCGCGAGGCCCATGCGATCGACAGAATCGTACCCCGGATCGAGTCGCTACTGATGGATTGCGGACGACCGGTGGGCCAACCGAGCCGCGGCAACTAGGCTACGGGCGGTCGTCTGACGACGGACAGCCGAGAACTCCCTTTCCACCAGCGGATCCATGACTCCTCCCTACCGACGAATCTATGTCGCCGGGCACCGTGGCATGGTCGGTTCAGCCGTGTGCCGTCGTCTCGCCGGCGCTGGCGATCTCGAGATCATTACCGCCAGTCGTGACGAACTCGACCTGCTCGACCGCCGCGAGGTTAATCGGTTTTTCGCCGATCAACAGCCCGACGCGGTCATTTTTGCCGCCGCGCGCGTCGGCGGAATCCTCGCCAACCATACCCATCCGGTTGAGTTCCTGTCGGATAATGCCACGATGGCGATCTCCGCCATCGACGCCGCTTTTCGACAGGGGGTCCGTCGATTCCTGTTTCTCGGAAGCACCTGCATCTATCCGCGGGACTGCCCCCAACCTATGAGCGAATCGTCACTCTTGACGGGCCCCCTCGAAGCGACCAACGAAGCCTACGCGATCGCTAAAATCGCCGGTCTCAAGCTCTGCCAGTACTATCGCCGGCAGCACGGCGTTTACTTTACCAGCGCCATGCCCACCAACCTTTATGGGCCGGGCGACAACTACCACCCGGACCACAGTCACGTGCTTCCGGCTTTGATTCGCCGATTCCACGAAGCGGCTCAAAGCGGAGTGCCCGAGGTGACCATTTGGGGCAGTGGCACACCAAGACGCGAATTCCTGCATGTCGATGATCTGGCCGACGCGCTTGTCCATTTGCTGAACCTGCCTGATTCGCCTGCCGTGGCCGACTGGATCAACGTCGGCACGGGAGTCGACCTGACGATTCGCGAGCTGGCCGAGCAGATTGCAGCGGTGGTTGGGTTCGAAGGGCGGATCACACTCGACCCGTCAAAGCCTGACGGGACACCTGTCAAACGGACGGATGTTTCGATGCTGCATGGTACGCTCTGGCGACACCGAATCGGGCTCGCGGAGGGTCTGAGGCAGACCTACGAAGCGTTTTTATTGGAGACTGGGCAAGGTCAATTGAGATCGGTTTAATCGCCGCGGGTACCGTGCCCCGAATGATCCCAAATAACATCGAACCGCCACACTGTCCCCGCCTGGAAATACGACGCAAGCAACCCTCATCGCGACGCGAACATCAACCATCATGAAAAAGACGGCATTCATCACGGGGATCACTGGTCAAGACGGAAGCTACCTAGCCGAGCTCCTCTTGGAGAAGGGATATTGGGTCCATGGACTGGTCCGCCGCAGCAGCACGTTCACTACCGAGCGGATCGACCACCTTTATCAGGACCGTCACAAGAAGCCGAAACTGCTTCTTCACTACGGAGACCTTACTGACGGACAGGCGTTAACCAACCTACTGCTCGAGCTCCGACCGGACGAAATCTACAACCTCGGTGCTCAAAGTCACGTTCGTGTGTCGTTCGACCAACCGGTCTATACGCTGCAGACAGTGGGTGTCGGTGCCCTCAACGTGCTCGAGGCGGCGAGGCTGCTAAACAAGTCTCATCCGGTTCGTGTCTACCAGGCGAGCAGTAGTGAAATGTACGGTGACGTGCTCGAAACGCCACAAAGTGAGACGACACCCTTTAACCCGCAATCTCCCTATGCCTGCGGAAAGGTTTACGCCTACCACCAGACCGTGAATTATCGGCGGAGCTACGGCCTGTTCGCCAGCAACGGCATCCTGTTCAACCACGAATCCGAACGCCGCGGTGAGACTTTCGTGACGCGAAAAATCACTCGCGCCGCTGGGCGAATCAAAGTCGGATTGCAGGACAAACTCTATCTTGGCAATCTCGATGCCAAACGCGATTGGGGATACGCCAAGGATTATGTCGAGGGCATGTGGAGAATTCTGCAACACGACGAACCCGATGATTTTGTGCTCGCCACGGGTGAGACACAAAGCGTCCGCAATTTCCTCTCGCTCGTGTTCGATCGTCTCGAATTGAATTGGGAAGATCACGTCGAGATCGATCCGACGTACTTCCGGCCCGCCGAGGTTGACCTGCTGTTGGGTGACCCGAGTAAGGCAAAGGAGAAACTCGGGTGGGTTGCCAAGACCGACCTCCGCGAACTCGCTCGGATCATGACCGATCACGATCTCGATATGGCCCGTCGCGAGTCACATGCCAAGAGCTACGTGGCGACATGACTCGGTTCTTTTCACGTCCGCTCGCCTGGCTCCGCTAATGGATCGTCAGAAAAGCGTATAAATGAACGGCGCGGCGGGTGACATCGTGATCGCCGCAATCGCCATCAACAGCAGCATCACCGATAGGATCGGCACCAGCCACCACTTTTTGTTGGTCCTGAGGAACTGCAAGTACTCACGAACCAGACCCACCTCGGCCGCGTTCGCTTGCGATTCCACGACGCGGCTCCGCTCGTCTCGAGTGGCTTCTGGGCCGTCGGCGGGATCTTGTCCGGGGAGCGACATCACTGGACTCTAGTAAAGGCGAAAGGCGTCTTCAACGGTATGAGCGGAATCGACCGCGTGCCAGTAGCTCTCCGCGGCAGGGTCCGGCGACCGATTGAGCGGGTCGCGACCAAGCCAGCGCAGACTGACTCCGATCGGTGTCAGCACACCGTAGTAGAGCAACCACAGAGCCACGGCCAACAGCAGCCGGCGGACGGGCGAGGTGATCCAGGTCACGAAATGAGCGATCCGCTTTTGAGACCTCTCGTGAGCGTGGTACACAATCGCGAGCGTCAGCGCGAGTGCCTGAATAGCCAGCAGCAAAGGCATCGTCAGCCAGCCGGCAAGCAGCGTCCAGGTCACCATGGTGATCACCAGCGCCAGCGAAGCTCCGAGCCAACGCGGCGGTGGGGGTGACGCGAGCAATGGCCGCGGCTTCTCGACCGCGGGCGGTGACCACACCGGCTCCACAGCAGGTTGATCGCGTTTGAGAAGCAGAAATCGGTCGATCGCTAGGGCATCGATTTCAGTCGCCATCAAACATCGATGCGCGTCCTCGGCCGTGTTCACGATCGGCTCCCCGCGAACGTTGAAACTGGTGTTGATGAGGACCGGACATCCGGTCCGTCGGTCAAAGGCTTCGAGCAACCGGTAAAACCTTGGAAAGCGTTCGCGATCGACCGTCTGCACGCGGGCCGAGTGGTCCCGATGGGTCACGGCAGGCAACGCACGGGGCACGGTGTCGGCGGCCCGCGGTTTAGTCGACATCGATGGCGACCCAGATCCAACGGCGACGAGCGATCCTTCCCGACGCACCTGGACGACGGCCGTCATGTAGGGATTCACGTAATGCCTCGGCACATCGAAGTCTTCATGGACCCGCTCGCTGAGCACGGCCGGCGCGAACGGCCGAAAGGACTCGCGACGCTTTACCTTTCGGTTGAGTGTCTGTTGCATGCTGGGCGAGCGAGGATCCGCGAGGATGCTTCGGTTACCGAGCGACCGAGGACCAAACTCCATACGCCCCTGGACCCACGCAACCACCTTTCCATCGGCAAGAAGTTGAGCCACGCGGTCATCGAGTTGATCGTCGGCCATTTCGGTGAAATGAGCCCCTCGGGCCGCGAGCGATTGGCGGATCTCGCAGGTTGTCTGCGCGGGCCCCAGCAGCGCTCCGCCCATGGCATCGTCGGCCATCGGAACCCGAGCGTTTCCGAGCCATTGGTGCCAGATCATCATCGCCACCCCCA
This sequence comes from Pirellulaceae bacterium, assembly GCA_041748895.1. Taxonomy (GTDB): domain Bacteria; phylum Planctomycetota; class Planctomycetia; order Pirellulales; family Pirellulaceae; genus UBA6163. Next base: position 13,909 of record JBGTCJ010000159.1, on the reverse strand, counting down.
AGGACCCTCCGGCATCCCCGGCGGCCGGTTGAACCCACAGGCGATCGACCGCGCGACGACCAATCAGGCGACCGTTGGCGACGCAGTTCAAAGCCACACCGCCCGCCAGGCAAACGTCTCGGCATCCGGTCGTGTTCACCAGGTGTTCGATCAGCCGGTCGATGATGATTTCCGCGACCCGCTGAATCGACGCGGCCAAGTCGCGATCCAGTTCGCGAACCTCCTCCTCCGGCGACCTGGGTCGTGCGGCGAACAAACGGTGAAAACGCGGAGACGTCATCATCAAGCGCTGGCAATAACTGAAGTAACGCATGTCCAGTCGAAAGGACCCATCCGGCTTCACGTCGACCAGTTTTTCGAGAATCAAGTCCGTGAATCGCGGCTGGCCCAAGGGTGCCAACCCCATCAGTTTGTACTCGCCCGAATTGACGCGAAACCCGCAAAATGCGGTGAACGCCGAGTACAGCAGGCCGAGCGAGTGAGGGAATCGGATTTCGCGTAGCAATTCGATTCGCTCGCCGCGACCCACACCGATGGTCGTCGTCGCCCACTCGCCGACCCCGTCGATCGTCAAGATCGATGCCACCTCAAATGGTGACGGGTAGAAAGCGCTCGCCGCATGTGCCTGATGATGTTGGCAATAGAGAAACCGCTTGCGATACTTTCCGCCCAACTCCAGCCGCATTTGCCGCCCGATCCTTAGCTTGCCGCCGAGCCAACCGGGCATCGCCTGCTGGAACGAACGATGTCCCTCGGGCGCGTAGGAAAGGTAGGTGTCCAGCAATCGGTCAAATTTCAGCAGCGGCTTTTCGTAGAAGCCGACATAATCCAAATCTTCAACCCCGAGGCCGGCCTGGTCGAGGCAAGACTCGATCGCAGCGACCGGAAACGCGGCGTCGCCTTTGAGTCTCGAGAATCGCTCCTCCTGTGACGCCGCGACGATTCGCCCGTCGATTACCAGTGCCGCCGCCGAATCGTGGTAAAACGCTGAAATGCCGAGGATGGCTGTCATGAAGCTCAATCAAGGCATTGGCGATACACGGTGAGATCCCGTCGACGATGAGGATTGCGACACCCAATCGAGATCGAATTCCCACCAGCATAACGACGCGAGATCGTTCACGCTCCAGCGGAACCCTGCCACTCCGGCCGCGATGGCTTGTCCCTTTTGGTCGCGACGTCTACCAATAGGCAGTATGTTTCAACCCAGTTCCCGTCGCCGATTCGGGTAATACCGGAAAATCGTGCGTGATCGAGTCCGAGGGGTTCGCGGGGGCGCTAGCGCTGCCGTTGGCGGCAGCGACGTCTCGAGCCGCGGCGACACTGTCTTGCCTTCGGCGAGCGGCCACGGCGCTGACCCGTCGGCGTTGCCCTCGCGGAAACTCGGTAGCCGCGAACGGAGTTTTTGGGAGCTGATGGCCGCGTTTTATGGTCTGCTTCGCGGGCACCGGATGGCGATCGCTTCGTCACTGGCGCTGCTGACCATCGGCATCACCTTAAGGTTGGTTCCGCCACTGGGCACCAAGTTGGCGATCGACTCGGTGCTGACTGCCCCGCCGCGGCCCCTTCCGACGTGGCTTGCGTTGCCCGGGTTCGGCTTCGACCCGTCGAACCTGACTCCGATGGGCTTGTTGGTCGCCATCGCATCGGCGGTGGTCGTGGTGACGCTCGCCGCGACGGTCGTCAATCTCAGCAGTCGTTGGATCGCGACCAAGACGGTCAATCGCGCCCAGGTGACCATTCGCCGCCGCGTCTTCGAGCATGCGATCCGATTGCCATTGCACCGCGTCTACGACCTCAAGAGCGGTGGCGTGGCGAGCTTGATACGCGAGGACGCCGGTGGTGTCGCCGATTTGATCTTTAGCCTGCTGTACAACCCCTGGCGAGCGATCGTCCAGTTTGCGGGCAGCCTGGTGATCCTGATGCTGGTTGATTGGAAGTTGATGCTCGGCGGATTGACGCTTCTGCCGATCGTGTGGTTGACGCATCGAACATGGATCAATCGCATTCGCCCCTTGTTTCGCGACATTCGCAAACAACGCCAACAGATCGATGCGTCGGCCACCGAGACATTTGGCGGCATCCGCGTCGTACGGACCTTCGCGAGGAGCCATAGCGAATCGGCGCGGTTTGTCCGCGAGGGCAACTTTCTGGTCCGCCAGCAGCTCTACACCTGGTGGTGGACTCGGATGATCGAATTGATTTGGGAAGTCGCGATCCCGCTGGCCTCGAGTGGTCTGTTGCTCTACGGCGGCTTTCAGATTCTTCAAGGCGAACTGACGTTGGGCGAGCTGATGATGTTTCTCGTCTACCTGATGATGCTGCTGGATCCCTTGGCAACGCTCGCTGCAAGCGCCGCCGGATTTCAAAATAATCTTGCCGGGCTCGATCGCGTCCTCGACGTGCTCGAACAGGAAGGCGAAATGCCCGCGCACCCCAACCCCGTCGTCATCGATCGATCATCGACTCGTGGTTCCTTCTCGATCCGAGAAGTTTCGTTCTCGTACCCAGGACAGGCGTCGCCGGTTCTCAGCGATATCAATCTTGAGATTGCCGCCGGAGAAACGGTCGCCCTGGTGGGCAGAAGTGGCGCTGGAAAAACGACGCTCACCAACCTCATCGCTCGCTTCTACGACCCAACGCGTGGCAGCATCTGGCTCGATGGGTTGGACCTTCGACGCATTGACCTACAAAGCTACCGCGGGCTTTTGGGAATGGTGGAGCAAGACGTGTTTTTGTTCGATGGTACGATTCGTGATAACATCGCCTATGCCAAACGGCGTCCGAGCGACCGCCAGGTCATCGAGGCCGCTCGCGCCGCAGCCGCCGATGAGTTCATCACCGCACTGCCCCAGGGCTACGAGACGGTGATCGGCGAGCGCGGCGTGAAGTTGTCCGGAGGCCAACGTCAACGCTTAGCGATCGCTCGCGCCATCCTGGCCGACCCGCGGGTATTGGTACTCGACGAAGCAACCAGCAATCTCGACAGCGAGAGCGAGCAGCTGATTCAGGCGAGCCTCGCAAAACTGCTCCAGGGCCGAACCGCGCTAGTCATCGCTCACCGGTTGAGCACGATCCGCCGCGCCGACAAGATTGTGGTCATCGACTCCGGCCGAGTGGCCCAAGTCGGGACGCATCGCGAACTACTCGAGCACGACGGTCCGTATCGGAGTATGATCGCATTGCAAGCGACACAGGATTCCCCTGGGACGATTTGCCAACCTTCGGTCCTGTAACGCAAAATGACCCTATCACCCACACGCTCTCAAATTCCGCAAACCGATTCATCGCAAATGAAAGTCCGCTCCAACCTCGCCGCGTCACTGGTTCTTGGTTTCACAGCACTTCTCGCATCTGACAGCATCTCACTGGGTGGGGAATCCGATTGGCCCCAGTGGCGAGGTCCCAACCGCGACGGCTACGCGGCGCCTCAGTCGCTGCTGCAGCAATGGCCCGCCGGTGGCCCCAAGAAAAAGTGGGAATTTCGTGATGCCGGGGTGGGATATTCCGCGTTCTCGATCGTCGATGGACGGCTCTACACGATGGGCACCAAAGACTCGCAGTGCCACGTCATTTGTATCGATGCCCAGGGAGGCGATCTGCTATGGGAAAGCCCCATCAGCCGCGCGGGCAACGACCAAGATTACGCCACGCGTTGGGGAGACGGGCCGCGTAGCACGCCGACCTTCGATCAAGGGAAACTCTTTTGCCTCAGCGATGTGGGCGTGCTGGCTTGCCTTGACGCCGCCGACGGAAAACTGATCTGGAGCGTCGATTTCGTCGCCGATTTCGGTGGGACGATCCCCAAATGGGGCTACAGCGAATCGCCGCTGGTCGATGGCGATCGCGTGGTCGCGACGCCCGGTGGGAAAAAATTCATGGTCGGACTCGATAAGGCAACCGGCAACGAGGTTTGGGTCAGCCAGGATTACGACGAATTGGCCCAGTATGTATCACCCATCAAGCACACCGTCGGCGACGTCACCTTCTACGCTTCGGCCAGCAAGGCTGGACTCGCAGCCTTTGATGCGGAGAGCGGCAAGCTGCTTTTCAAGAATTCGGCAACCGGAAATGACACCGCCGTGATTCCAACCCCGCTCGCTTCGGAGGATCTCCTCTACCACACCAGCGACTACTCGGCCGGAAATGTATTGCTCCGGCTGACCGCCGGCGCCAACCGCACGATCGCGGCTGAAGCGGTCTACCAACTGAGCACCAAATCGATGCAGAACCATCATGGCGGCGTGGTGCTCGTGGACGGCGTGATCTATGGACACACCAAGGCCGCTTGGATGGCGCAAGATTTTCAATCGGGTGACGATCTTTGGATGGAATCCACTCGCCCCAACCGGAGTGGATCGACCGCTTTTGCCGATGGTCGTCTCTACTTCTACAACGATGAAGAGGGGTCGATCTACCTGGTCGAACCGAACCGCAAAAGCCTGCAAAAACGCGGGGAACTGAAGCTACCCGAGAAGACTAAAATCGAGCGTGGTCAGGGTGCCATCTGGGCGCACCCCGTGATCGCCGACCAGACTCTTTTTCTCCGCGATCAAGACCTGATCTTTGCTTTCGACATTGCCCGCTGATGACGGTGGCTCCGTAAGGACCGGTCGTATCGATTCAACCGCGGCCAACGGTTATCTCCGTATTATCGGTGAAATGCCTCGGCCGTCTGAAATTCCCAGGCGGTGGAGACCGTTTGCGACAGCCCAGCCGCGAGACATCCGAAGATCGACGTAGCGAAGGATCGCCACGGCTCGAGAAATGGATGTCTGGAAATGACGACGGATACAATACGGCCTCTAGGTCGGGTTTGGCTGCTCGTGTTGGTTTGCCTTCTCACGCAGGGAGGCTGCACCTTCTTCACGTTTCCGATTCGCGGAATCGAAGCCAGCTGCCTACCCGCCGGAGCGCGGGGGATGGCCAAACGCGATCTCACGCCGATCGCGATCACCCAACTGACCCAGCAGCCGCCAGACGTCTACCGCCTGGCGCCCGGCGACATCATCGGTGTCTACGTTCCCGGGGTGATTCCGTTTCAAAGCCCGATGGGCGAACCGCAATTGCCACCGATCCATTTCCCGCAACCGGGCAGCGATCTGCAGCCATCGGTTGGGCTGCCGGTGGTCGTCCAGGCGAGCGGGAAGATCACGCTTTCCGCCGTCCGGCCAATCGATGTCACAGGACTGAGCCTCGAACAAGCTGCGGAATTCATTCGCCAGACGTACCTCGCCAACGACGTGCTGCGAGATCAGGACGTGATACCGGTGGTGAACTTAATCCGGCCTCGGACCTACAACGTGACGGTGATCCGTGAAGACACCGGAAGCGGGGCGAGCGGCGGCGATCACTCCGCGTTTGGGGCAGCGATCAGTTTACCGGCCTACAAAAATGATGTGCTCAATGCCCTGATGGCGACCGGCGGCCTTCCCGGTCTAGCCGCCAAGAACGAGATCCGCATTTACAAAAAGAAGGACCCTAAGCCGGAAGTGATTCCTCCACCGCGAGAGGGCGACATCCTGCCAGCGGCATTCCAAGATTACCGGCCGATCGATTCTCAGTGCCTGCACGCGGGCATGGTCGACATGGACAGTCCCGACGTGATCATCCCGTTGCGGGTTCCCGTGGGGACACAACTGGAAATCGACCCCCAATCGATCCTTTTGGATGACGGCGATGTGATCCTGATTGCCAACCGAACGACCGAAGTGTACTACACCAGCGGTCTGCTGCCAGCCGGCGAACACTTGCTGCCTCGCGACTACGATCTCGACATCTTCGCCGCCATGGCGAGGGCCGGATACTCGTATGGCGGGGCAGGCCAGGGCGGCGGAGGCGGGGGTGGAATGGGCGGTGGCATGATGCCGCCCACCGGGATCATGCCGTCCCAATTGTTCATCTTCCGCCAGCGTCCCGATGGCACTCAGTACGCGATCGAAGTCAACCTACCGAGGGCCGTCGCGGACGAGCGAGAACGGCTGCTCATCCAACCGGGCGACCGATTGCTGCTCAGGTTCTCTCCCAAGGAGGAGATCATGAACTTCGGGATGTTCGCATTCTTCGCGTTCGGCATTCGCGAATTCTTCCGAAACTAGCCGAAGCAAGGGACTGATCAGGCCGAACCATGTCCGGCGCGGCACCGGCCACGCCAACGCCACGGCGCAAGCCGTGCGGCCCCACAACGGGTAATGCCATGCCGCAAGCCATGCGGCCCCACACCTGGTAACGCCATGGCGCAAGCCATGCGGCCCCGGGGGCGGGAAGATTCCATCATCACCCCCTCACACACCTCAAACGCTGACCGTTCCCAGAGAAAACCTTAGGGACACGTGAATCAGGTCTGACTAAGAATTACGTCGTCGCCTGATTCGGCTACCAACGGTCAAACCCACGGCCGCCAAACCCCAAATCACCATCGCACTCGGCTCGGGTGCCGAGACGTTGGGCGGGGGCGGGAAGGTCGGATCGTAGATCAGTTGATCCTGCTTCCTCAAGTTGAAGATTTCCGACGTCCAAGTTGAAGAGTCATCCACGTCAAACGCCGCCCAGCTAGACTTGTTCATCGCCGAGACATCAAACAGATTGACCGCGACAATCGCACCGGGATTGCTCGCCGTCTTGCCAGCGGCATAACTAATCAATTGATCCGCCAAAGCATTCGTGCTCACCGTGTAGCCTTGCGAATCCCAAATGGCCTGCTGAAGCGAATTCGCTGATGCGGCGTTCGCGTACTGGAACGCAGTCTCGGTCGATAGCACGCCCGTCGCGTACTGCTCGAAGAGAACCTTGGTCGCGTCAGCTACGGGAACACCACCCAAATTCATCTGCGTATTGCCGCCCCACAAGGCGACGTTGCCGACGCCTCCGACCACCATAGCCTTGTTTAGGTCAACGTACTCGTTCATTTCGAGACAGAAGGTGAACGGGTCCAATAATTGCCAATCGGCCGCTGCATTGACATTGACTGGGCCGACCCCAGTCCATTTGTACATCGCGAACTCGCCCCCTCCGCCGGCGTGTCCGACCGTTCCATCTCTGGTCAGCTTGACGACATCGTTCTTGCCGAGAATCCCGGCCTCCACGACCGGTGCCGCAACGGCACACCAAGCGAACGCCAGCAAAGCCCCTGCCAGAGCGTTTCGAAGTAGGAACTTCACGATTTCTCTCTCAAAGTTGTTTTATCTTGGATCACTGGGGATATCCCTCCCCGAGTGGCGGACAACTGCCGATCTCGCCCACACTCTCAACGAGCCCGTAAGACCAGAATACCCATTCTCCCCGATCAGAATTTTCGGAATTATTCTTGAACCAGGAAAGCTTCGGCAAAATCACCTATCTAGAACCCCTCCGCGTAGGGCCCTCTGCTGAAGCATATTCGGCGCAAACGGCGTCTCAACCCCCTATTGACCAAAGCGAATCAATTTTATCCAAATTTCCCGCAATACCTATCTTCACCCGACTGCTTTGCGGCGCCCGCTTGCCGCGAGCACCTGCGAGTCACTGCTGGCCGATTATGCTGTCGTCGCGCCCGGTACTCCGCCGCGCTAGCATCGATACTCCCTCAACTTCAACACGTCGACAGCAATCCCCGTGGCGGATCGACTCGAAATCCTCGATGGGCCCGCCGGGCTGGTTGAATCGACCGCGGGGGTGTTTCCACGTCTTCGCGGCCATCATCAGGCTTGGATCCGAGCGATCTCCGCCGGCCTCGGACATGCCACCTACTTGCTACAGACCTCCCGCGACGGATCGGCGAGCGGCACCCTCCCGCTGATGCTGGTCAAAGGGCCGCTGTTCGGACGTTTTCTTGTCAGCCTTCCGTACCTCAACACCGGCGGCGTGTGGGCCGTCGACCACCAAAGTGCGAGGACCCTGGTCGATGCCGCTTGCGATCTCGCCGACCGGCTCGACGTCCGCTACCTCGAACTGCGTCACGAAGTGCCGGTGGAGCACGATCGGCTGAACCACCGGCGAACCGACAAGGTCCACATGCGGCTCCGATTGCCGTCGACGGATGAGGAACTCGACAAGTCGCTCAAGTCAAAGCTTCGCAGTCAGATCAAAAAAGCGGGCGAGTACGGATCGACGACCCACTGGGGACACGATGAGTTGCTCGACGACTTCTACCGTATTTTTGCGGAAAACATGCGTGACCTCGGCACACCGGTTTTCTCGAAGAGGCTATTCCGCGAAATCGTAGCCCATTTTGCAGGTCAGGCCGAAGTCTGTGTGATGCGACAACAGGGCGCCCCCGTCGCCGCCGCCATTCTGGTCCACACCGACGGCGTGACCGAGGTGCCCAGTGCCAGCAGCCTTCGCAGCGCCAACCGCACGAACGTGAACATGCTGATGTACCGCCACCTCCTGTCTCGCGCGATCGTGCGCGGCAGCCACACGTTCGACTTTGGCCGCAGCAGCGAGGGAAGCGGCACGTACAAGTTCAAGGCGCAGTGGGGAGCGTTACCCCAACCGGCAGTCTGGCAGTACTACATCCGCAAGGGGAACGTCGAGTCAATGCGTCCGGATAGCGAGGGGAATCAGCGGCTGATTCGAACCTGGCAACGCCTGCCTGTCTGGGTAACCCGCATCATCGGTCCGCCGATCGTCCGCGGGATCCCCTGAGGATTGTTCGGGCTCAAGTTTATGATCTATCCGACCGAACGTCACTCGTAGCGGGAGGGCCGGACGACCAGCGCTCCTCCGATTCACCGGATTCCGGGTGCCCCAACATCCGCGATCGGCAAATCCAGAAATAGAAACTCTGTGCGGATTCTGACGACCGCGTCATCGCAGTCACGATAGGCCATCAGGGGACGGAGCCCCGGCGATGAAATGGATTCTGTTTGCCGCCGTGTTGCTTTTAGCCGCTCTGGCGAGCCTAGCCGCGCAGCCGGCGTCAAGCAGCCGCGTGTCGTCGATCTCCCCTGCGCTAGCTGAGCACGCCGCGCGACGGATTTTTGCGACCGGACGCGTCGAGGGACAGACACGCGAGGTCGAGGTCCACGCCACCCTCAGCGAACGTGTCGCCAGAGTGCTCGTTCACGAAGGTGAACGGGTCCGCCAAGGTCAACTGTTGATTGAGCTAGATGATGCCAGCCTGGTGGCCGAGGAGCGGCTTGCCGCCGCCGGTCTGACGCTCGCGCGATCCCGGCGTGATCGATTGGTCAACGGACCGCTGGCGAGCGAAATCGAGGAAGCTCGATCGATCCACCAGGCTCGCATGGCTGAGTGCGATGGCGCTCGGCAAACGCTCGATCGCTTTCGCCGCCTTCGTGCGGGCGGTGCCGCCAGCGTGCAGTCGATCGACGAGGCCGAAGTGCAACTCAACGCCACGGGGGCGCTGATGCTCGCCGCCGAAGCCCGACTGAAGACGCTCGAGGCGCCCCCTCGCGAAGATGAGCTCGCCGCCGCCGATGCCGAAATTGCCGTCGCCACTGCTCGCCTCGACTACGCTCGTGCGATGCGGGCCAAGACCGCAGTTCGCGCGCCCAGGCCAGGTCAGATTCTGCAGATCAATGTCGAAGAGGGCGAACTGGCTTCCCCGGAGATGTCGTTGGTCGTGATGTGTGACGATGAAAAACTTCGCGTGCGGGCCGATGTGGATGAACTGGACGCGTTGCAGGTCACCGTCGGACAACCGGCCACCATCACGTCCGATGGACTCGCCGACCTAAAAATCCACGGAAGGATCGCGCACATCCGACCGCGGCTCAACAACAAGAGGCTACACAGCGATCGCCCCGGCGAACGGCTCGATTCGCGAATCCGAGAGGTTTGGATTGACCTAATCCGACCACCCGCCTTGGTGATCGGACTTCCAGTCGATGTTTCCATCTCGGCGGGTGGTGATCCCACGATCTCAATCCAACAGGCCGCACGGACGGCCTCGCACCGTCGTCCAACGCTATCCCCTACGGCGCTTCAGCGCTGAAGCCGCCCAGGCGCCGGATCGTGACAGAGTGCCTCGATCTCGGTTCTCGACACCAGGTTGAAATCGCCTTCGATCGAATGCGCCAAGCATCCGGCCGCCGTGGCGAAGGCGATCGCCGAGGCGGGATCTCGATTCGGCTCGCTCTCCAAGGCGTGAATCAATCCCGCGGCGAACGCGTCACCCGTACCGAGTCGATCCACCACATGGTCAATCGTGTACGGCTCGTAGCCCCCCGTGCCGACCGGGGCGAAAAACGCTTGATCGCAATCGCTCGCATACAGCATCCCACCCCAACGATGCTTGGCGGCCGAAAGTCCCTCGCGTAAGCTCATCGCCACGTGGGTCAATCGAGGGTAGCGGGCCACCAAGGTGCGGCAAACATCGAGCTCGGGAGAAGCGCTATCCGAGGCCGGACGGATGTCCAGCAGCGCCGCAGCGTCCGCCCGCCCGCCAATGAGGACCGTCGCATAGGGCAAGAGTTCTGCAAGCGTCCGTGAGGCCAGCGTTTGGGGCGAGGTGCCCGGCTCCCAACGCCACAATTTGCTTCGGTAATTCACGTCGAGCGAAATTCGCAGGTTTCGCCGGGAAGCCTCCTCGAGCGCCACGTGAGCGACCTCCGCAGCGGATCGCGAAATCGCCGGCGTGATCCCCGAGACGTGGAACCAGGTGGCTTGGTCGAAAATCGCGTTCCAGTCGTAGGCCGACGCCGGAGTGATCGCGATTGCCGAGCCTTCGCGGTCGTAGATCACGTTGCCGCCGCGCTGGTTGGCACCCTGCTCGAGGAAGTACAACCCGAGCCGACCGCTAGCCGTCCGCAAAATGTGGCAGGTATCGACTCCGAGCTTCCGCAGCGCGGCGACACAGGCGTCGGCGATCTCATGCTCGGGCAGCGCCGTGACCAACGCGGCGTCCATTCCAAGGTAGGCCAGTGACGCGACCACGTTCGCCTCGGCTCCCGCAAACAAACACGTCAAGTGCCCCGGCATCGCCTGCGTGAACCGCTGATAACCAGGCGTCGAAAGCCGCCCCATGATTTCCCCCAGCGCTACGACGCGACTCACTGCCCACCTCCTCGAACTCGTCGAACGATCTCAACCGCAGCGGCCGCTCGCGCCGTGATGTCACCCCACTGTCGCCGACGGATCGCATCCCGCGGCGCGATCCAGGAACCGCCGATTGCCGCTACCAACGGGTCGCGCAAATACATCTCGGCAAGCGTCGCATCGACGCCGCCAAGTGGAATGAATTGAACGCCCAAATGAGCGAACGGCGCCGCGATCACACGCAAATACTCCAGTCCACCGCAAGGCTCCGCCGGAAAGTACTTCATCCACCGGCAACCCGACTCGATCGCCATTTCGATATCGGTCGGCGTGCACACACCCGGAGCGAAAGGGAACCCCAAACGCCGCGCCTCGGCGACGGTTTTCGGGTTGATGCCGGGAGAAACGCCAAACGCGGCGCCCGCTCGGACCACTTCCTCCACCTGCCGAACCGTCAAAACGGTGCCCGCACCCACAGCCATCTCGGGCAAAGCACTCGCCATTCGCCCGAGCGATTCCATCGCCGAGGGCGTTCGCAGCGTCAATTCGACCGCCCGGACCCCTCCCCCGTGAAGCGCCCTCGCCAGCGGGATTGCGTCGTCACAATCGTCAATCACGACCACCGCGATCACGCCCATCCCCATCCAGTCGATCGTTCGCTGAGAATCAGAGGTCACGTCGAGGATCCGGCGGCTTGAGAGGGGTGGTGCGAGCTGTGCCGCGTCTGCCAAACAAACGTAGTGGGTTCCGGCCACGCTGCCAATCGTGCAGGAGTCAACTGAAGGACTTGGAGCAATCCTTACAAATTCTTGTAAATCGATGCGAATTCTGGATCGAGCGAGTGTCCGAAGCACATCGCAACCATTTCCTTAAATCTCGCGTTATCAGTAGGTTGCGCCAATCATCGCAGACAGCCTCCGCGGATTGGCACGAGCGGTGCTTCACTGGGTGCTCGTTGCGATGACGCGTCGACGGGTGCTGAGCCCATCTCGGCTCACGGCCGAGGGCGTCATTGGCGAACCACATCCCGATCGATCACAGAGGCAGAAGGAGAATTGCCATGCTAGTCCTGACCCGCAAATTGGATGAATCGATTCAACTCGGTAACGACATCAAGATCACGGTCCTTCGAATCAAGGGAAACACGGTTCGAATCGGAATCGAAGCACCCCGTGACGTGCGCGTCATTCGATCGGAATTAGAACCGACTGAGGTCAAACCGGCGACGGATCGGAAGGGCCTCAACGATGACCTCGTAGGCACAGGTGACCGATCGACCGCTGACGGCGCGATCCCCCACGTTTACATCGGCAGTGTCGATCCGGCTGGGGAGAATCCACAGTTGCGGCTCGATGGCGTCAGCACCGGTGACGCCGCCGCGCCCCTTCGCGGCTTCTTCCGCGGTGTCGGCTTGGGGAGCTCACTGGTTGGCCCCCTGCCAAACTCGCGATGAATTCGTCATCCTGAGCGGATCGCGATGTTGCCGCTCCCCGTACTCTGTCCTTGCGTGAGCCGATTTGGGTGGCACGCTAACAACTCCGTCCGATGTCATGCCGCTGAGTATCGTTCCTTATCCCCACCCCGCGCTGCGTCTGCGTAGCCACTCGATCGCCCGCGTCGACAGAGAACTACGAAATCTCGTGGCGGAAATGCTCGACCTCATGTACGCCAGCGAAGGGGTTGGTCTGGCGGCCAATCAAGTCGATATCCCGCTGCGAATTTTTGTTGCCAACCCAGCCGGGAAACGAGACGAGGGAGAGGAGTTGGTGATCATCAATCCCGAAATCCAGTTTCCACGTGGCAACGAGACCGACCGAGAGGGCTGCCTCAGCCTTCCGGGGATTTACGGCGAGGTCAAACGGCCCAAGCAGATTCTGCTCAGCGCCTACGACCTGCAGGGAAATCCGATCGAACGAAAACTCGACGGATTCATTGCCCGCGTGATCCAACACGAAAATGATCATCTCAATGGCACGTTTTTCTTCGACCGCATGAGCGAGGAGCAGCGACGTGAATTGGACGGTGCTTTGGACGAATTGGAAACCGATTTTCGCAGCCGACAGGCCGCCGGTGAGATTCCCGGCGATGACGAGCTGGTGCAGCGATTGGCGACTTGGGAATCGAAGTACGCCTAGAGAATCCTCAAAAACATGGTCCCCACACGACCGAACCTCGCGGATGCCCCGGAGGTATCCGCAGAGCCGCCACGCCCCTTCCGGATGAACCGCCCCTTGCGGTTGATCCTGATGGGAACCGGACCGTTTGCCGTTCCTGCCTTCTCGGCGGTTCTCGCCGCCGGGCATCGCGTCCCTTTGGTGATCACGCGACCTTCGCCGCCGGTTCGCAGTCGCAAGGGGCCACCGCCGAGTCCCGTAAGGCAGTGGGCCAGCGGAGCGGGGTTGCCGATCGAGGATCCGGCGAGCATCAATGCCGCCGATGCGATCCTCCGGTTGGCCGAGATCGCCGCCGACCTGTTGGTCGTTTGTGACTATGGACAGATCTTGTCCGCCGAGGCGCTGTCGACCGCACGCTTAGGAGGGATCAACCTGCATGGTTCCCTGTTGCCCGCCTACCGCGGAGCCGCGCCGGTCCAATGGGCCGTGCTCAACGGTGACTCGATGACCGGTATCAGCGTGATTCACATGACGCCACGACTCGATGGCGGCCCGATCCTTACCACGGCGTCGATCCCCATCGAACCCGACGATACTGCGGGGTCGCTCGAAGAGAAGCTCTCTCGTTTGGGTGTTGAGCCGACGCTCAGGGCCATCGAGCTGCTCGCCGATTGGGATGGCAAGGCGCCGATCGGAGCCACTCAGGATGCCTCGCGAGCGAGCCGCGCCCCGAGGCTCGACAAAGCCGCCGGACGCATCGATTGGAACCGCACCGCGGCCGAAATCGACTGCCACGTCCGCGGCATGCAGCCCTGGCC
>JBGTCJ010000158.1:0-6869 GCA_041748895.1 Pirellulaceae bacterium | reverse complement strand
CGCCGAACCACGCGAGGGGCGCAAAGTCTTCTTTCCACCGCATCGTGACCTCCACACCAGCCCGAACGGGCGTCAAGATTCGCCCGATCTCACCGCTCATTCTTTCAGCGTAGGCTTTCATCGCCTCAACCATTTCGGGATTACCGCCTCGCATGGATTGGACCTGCTGCGCGTAGGCCTGACGGATATCAGCGAGGGCCGCCGTCAAAATGGACTCAAGTTCCTCCGCGGACTGTTCATCCACGGCGATCAAAGTCAGTTCGGCATCGAAGCGGTCACTTAAATTAATTTGTAGGTACACGTACTCGGTCAACATCGGCACACCCCGAAGCGCGGTGACTGACGGAGGCGCCACACCAGCGAGCACCTGAAATTGCTGGTCGAGAACGGCCTGAAGAAAGGGACGAATCGGCGCTACCGAAAGGGCGGCGAGCGCATGAGCCGGTGGGTTTCCGCGGCTCAGCAGTGGCACCAGCGGCGATGCGTCGTCGTCGGCCGAAAGCATTTCACCGACCAACGCCTGCATACCCGCCAAGACCGTGTGAGCGTCGACGCGGTGCAGCAATGCTTGGTCGCTGCGATCGATTCGAAAGAATTCTCGTCCATCGATTGTGACGGGGTCTTCGATCTCAAACATCTCGTCGTTGAGGCTGGCGACCTCAAATGGGTCGGCCAAATCAAACGCGGCCGCGACCGTCGGCCCCATCGGCCCGATTTCGCCGACAACTACCTTAACCTCCCTGATTTTGAGTGGATCGATCCCGACCTGAGTGAGTCCCGCGGCCCGGATCAATTCCAAGGGGAGCAATCGCATCGATCGCTGTGAGAAGAACGCCTGTGGATGCACGATCACCGTTGCGATCGCTCCCGCTGGCAAATGCTTTCCCGACACGGGGGGCGGTTGCACTGGCGTGACCTCCTCCGCAATCGCGCTGGAGCTTCTCGAACTGGGTGAACCGAACCCAACTAGCCCGGATGCGATGGTCACGCAGACCAGCGACCAAAGAGTTCGACACGATGGATGGCATCGACTGCTCATGGAAGACCACTTGCGGAAAGAAGAATAGAGCCGGGGACTAGAGGTCATTTTCGCGCCGCGATTGCGAAGCGGCATTCTCGGAACCCTCGATCAGTGAGGCAATCGCCAGACGCATGTCGTCGGTGGTACCCGACTGAATCCCAATGTAGAGGCGTGCGACGGTTCCGTCGGGGCCGATGATCACGGTTTGCGGAATCGCGGTCACGCCGTACTGTTCGGCTACGCCACCGGTCCGGTCAAGCCCGACGGTCACATTGAGATCCATTCGCTCGAGCGCCGCAGTGATCTTTTCGGGCATTTCCTGTAAGTTGACCGCGAGCAACTGGACATTCTGGTCCGCAAACCCACTGACGACCTCCTCGATCTGAGGCATCGCCTGGATACACGGGCCACACCACGAAGCCCAAAAATCCAATACCAACACGCGGCCACGATTGTCGGCCAAGCGAAATTTTTCCCCACCGAGCAGTTCGATTTCAAACTCGGGTGCCATCTTTCCGACCATCGCCGACTGCGTGCCGTTGGCACTGCCTTCGCCACCCTCCGCCCCCGGCAAAAACGCCCTAGGTATCACCGCGTCTCGGGGCCGCCAAGCGGCCAGTGGCGAGTCGGAAAGGGAGTGCTCGATCGCATCACCGAGCAATAGTCGATCGATCTGAGTCAAGCGCACGCTGCACTGGCCGACCACCTCATTGTGTCCAATCAAAGTCCCGTCAGCTAATTCAGTGAAATCAAACGTCAAACGTGTATCGTCAAGACGAATGGCTTGCACGCGTAGCGTCCCCGAGTCGTCGGGCTCGGCATCGGTGACTATCCTGTCGCTGGCGGGTGCGGGGTCCGAATTCGGATCACGATGCAACCAGATGATCTGAGCGACACGATCACGAGGGATGACACGTGTTTCCAAGCGGATTTCGATTCGGAGCGACTCGTCATCCATTTCGAGAAGTCGTCCCCGTAGGAAGTCGCCGGTCCGCGAGCAGATCAAGTGCGTTGGCGGGTCATCGCTACGCGCTCGAGGGATCATGAGCAATCGATCACGCGTCGCTTCTGAGATCGCTTTGGGCCGCGTGAGTCCCGCCAAGATGACCGATTTGATCTGATCGTGCCGGGCGAACCCCTGGTCGATCGTCGATGACGTGAACTCGATGCCACGCTCATCGATGCGGTTGATTTCACACGTAACCGTATCGCCGGTGATCAAAAAAAGGGTCGCCGTGGCAGCAGCTTCCCGATCGCTTCGTTGCGGCGTTTCGGTGGCAGGTCCCTTTGCATCGGGCCCCTTTGCATCGGGTCCCTTGACTTCGGGCGCAGCCTTGGGTGCCCGTGGAGGCTGTGGGGCCACGACAGGTCGCTCAAACAATTGGAGCATCACACCGGCCAGTCCTCCGATCCTCGGTTGAGCCGGGACACGTTTGATTGGATTGGCGGTCTTGTCGACATTCTGCGTGGGTAAAATATCGGGGCGAAAACGAATTTCAGCTTTCGTAGAATGTTCGACGGCAACCGCAGCCACCGCGGCATCTGGCTTCCACCAGAGCGACCGAGTGCTGGAATCGGTCCCTTCCGACCCATTGGAAGCGTCTTCGGCAATGGATCCCCGTAACATCACCCCTTCAGCGATCAATCGTGGCGATAGATTCACGCGATCGCGAGGGTCATCACCGCGTCGCACAAGACGGAGCGACTCCAGACGCGCCAAGGGCACTCGAATCGGATCGCGGGCGCCAGGTACCCTCAGCACCAAATCGCCCCCATCTCGTCCCAACCACTCACCTTGAACGCACCCTCCATCCGTCGTGAGCGCGCGGTGCAAGGGACGGTCAGGTTCACCCGTGGATCCACCGCTCTCAATACGGTGGGTGCTGACACGATCGACCAGAACTATACTCTCGACTTGATCCCACGGCAGCCGAAGAACCGAATCCTGCTGCTGGATCAAGATCACCCGATCGGCCTGGTCGATGCCACTTACCTCGCCAACCAACACCTCGCCCGCGGTCGTCTCGACTCGCGGAACTGGAGCCGCATCCATTGCATCGGAGTCCCGCAGTGGCGCCGCTGCGCTGGATGCCACGTGCAGGAGCCGCGTCCCGTCGCTCGTTAGGATCCGGACGCCTGATCCAACGGCTCGCTTCTTGGACAGCGATGCAAGTGTGGCCAACCGCTTGCCCTCGCCGTCACGAACCACGATGCGGCCAACGGCCCGGTCGAGCTCGATCAGCAAGCGTAGCGTGGTCAAACCCTTGAGTTCCTCCGCGTTCAAGACGCTGACAAGACTGGCCAGGTCATCAAGTTCACGGACCAAGACCAGTTCGCCGTCCCAAATTGCCAAACGCGCGGCTTGCTGCAATGCCGCATGGGAGTGATCAACCCCAATGGCCAGATCGAACTGCGGCTTGGCCTCCCAGTCAATTTCGACTTCGATCAACGAATGAGATGGAAGGTCGAGCTGAATGTATTCACCGTTGGAAAGCTCCGCTGCGTTCGTCGCATCCCCAGGCGTCGACGGACTCGATTTGCCGTCATGGTCAAACTTCCAAGCGACCCGACGGCCGGGATCGTCGCTCGTCGCCCGGTGCACCGCGCGAGTTTGGGACGCGGCGTTCACCAATCGGTCGACGCCTCGCAGGTCCAGTCGAATTTGACCGCCGCTCGAGGTTTTCAACGTGAGTTCATCGCCACTCCAGTTGACCGGGAGACCGAAGATCCGGTCACCGCTATTCAAATCGACGGCGAATTCATTCTGCGGCCAATCCTCGACCGGCGCTGGCTCGGCTTCTGCGGTTCGTACGATCTGCCGGACGTTCCCGAGCTCAAAATCCAAAGGGTCCCTAAACGCGTCGGACTGCCAACGGATCACGCCCTCGTGCTGGCTGGCAAGCCAATGACCCTCGACAAAACTTCCGTCAACCAAGTCGAGTCGCGCGCGGTAAGAATCCCCGTCGCCGCGCGCCGATGTGACGCCCAAAACGATCGCCAGCATGAGGATCCATGCGCGGGTGACACAAGCCAGATCACGCATGTTTAGCGCTCGTAGATCGGAAGAAAGCGGTAATTGACGGCCAATGCCAAGAGTGTCAACGAGGTGCTCGCGGCCGGCCCGAAACTGCCAACGAAGCTGCCGTCGGCCTGCTGGGTCGCCTTTAGACGTCGAACTAATGAGCGGTTCCATTTTTCCCAAGCCTCTTGGTCGGCTTGAAATAACGCTTGGGCTTGGTAGTACTCGGTGTAACCCGCGTAATGGTTTTGAGAAGTGGGTTCCAATTGAGTGATCAAGTACTGGTTGGTTGCTTTGGACTGCGGCAGGTCACTGCGGCGAGCGATCGAATAGCAAAGCGAGGCGATCGAACTGCGCGCCAGCGATTCGCCCATGCCGCCCATCCCTCCGCTGTACGCCACCTGGCCCCCGCTCGACGTCATCTTTTGAAAATAGGAAATCGCGCGATCAATCGAGTCATCGGGGACCTCGATCCCGGCGTTGCGGGCCGCAAGCAATCCCACCAACACGGCACCGCTAACGGACGTATCGGCATCGGTCGCGTCGGGCGAGTACCGCCAAGCACCCAGCGGGTTTTTCCGCTGGGAAGTCAGGGCGGATCGCACGGCCAATTCGAGCGCCTCCCCGACGCTCCTTTGACCTCCCTGCGGTAGCGAACCGCGAGCCAAGGCCCCGCGTTGCCACAAATCGCGGTCATCGACCACCCCATAGGCCTCGGCCAATGCGAGCGTGGCAAAACCATGGTGATACATGCTACTGCCGAGGTAACCAGTGACTGGGTCCTGTGCACCGATCAGATTGCGGAGCGCCTTACGAATCGGCTGGCTATGGAATCCAAAGTTGGGATCCTCACCCGAAGCCAGCAGGACCATCATCGCCAAGCCGGTAACGCCCGGTCCCTGCTGACCTCCCACCCAACCTCCGTCTTCCGCCTGCGTCTTGAGAAGGTACTGCAATCCAGAATCGTAAATTTCGCGGACGTCGCGGGGAATCGCCTCCCCGTGACGAATCTCCGGCAGTTGTGCGTCCGCAGTCAAGCAGTGGCTACACAAGCAGGCGACGAACACGTTCATCGCCCATTCCCGTAATTCAATCATTGGGGTTTTCCTTTTCTTTTTTATCACTGCCTTGGGCGTTCCCCTCTCTCGCGGGTGCATCGGCGTTGGGCGCGGCGGCGGCCCGGTCCAAAAGTAATTGTCGCTGCCGATTGAGCTCATCGACGACCTGTGGCTTGATCGGATTGGCCGCTCTCTGGACTGGGACCGCAATGGGTGCCAATCGAACCCCTGGAGGAACCGTCACGCCAGGCAAAGACGTTCGTCTCGAGCGGCGATGCGGTCCCACAATCGTCTCCCACTGTGCAAGCTGCGCTTCATCAAAAACCGACTCGAAAACTTCGGGATCGAGCGCGGCGATTTGCGGCAAGAGCGTGCTGACCCCCCGTCGCATCGCGTTGGCTGCGAGCGGTTGGTCATCGGACGGTTTGAGGTGGATTTCCAACAACCGAGTCAACTCCTGACGCTGCGAATCGCAAAGCGGTATCTGCTGCTCAAGGCCTGCGAGGGTGACGGCAATTTGTGCCTTCAGACGTGCCAGAGAGCGATCCGCCTGCCAGGCAGACAATCGCTCGGCCTGCGAATCATCAAGTGTC
Source organism: Pirellulaceae bacterium (assembly GCA_041748895.1). Taxonomy (GTDB): domain Bacteria; phylum Planctomycetota; class Planctomycetia; order Pirellulales; family Pirellulaceae; genus UBA6163. The sequence continues at coordinate 1,178 of JBGTCJ010000158.1, read as the reverse complement.
GTCGCTAGCAGTTTGAAGAGAAGCGAACTCGGATCCAACGGTTGGCGGTGTAGAGGCATCTTGGATTGGATCTGCGAAATCTCCTGAAAAATCTTACCCATCTTGTCCTGCTCGTAAGTCTTTCCGACGAACTTCGCGTGAAGCGGTAGCAGAGATTCGCGAATCCGCTGCATCTCGCCAGCACCCGCGAGGTTCAAGACACGCTTTTGCTCCGTGGATAGCCCACAAATCGAATCGAGCTGCGAGATTTCCATCGCCACTAGTGATCGGTGAAGTTCTCCCGCCGCAAGGGCTGTCGTGCCATAAGCCCACTGCTCGAGCATCTCGGGCGTCATTACAAATTGTCCCACTTGCCGACCGGCAAGCTGCTCTGCCGTTTCATCCTGGACCTCCACCAAAACAGCTCGCGGCGAAGCGACTTTTGTTCGTGGAGGGGGTGAACCACCGGGACGAACGTTTTGGCCGATCGCGGCTGGCTCGCTCGATCCGATTCCAACCACCACGGCCATCACCGCCCCGACCAACGCACGAGCGCGAAGGCGGCGGGGCGTCGCTCCAGGCGCGATCGTTCGTGAGCCAATCAGCATGCCGATCGAGTCGATCACGGTTTCCCCTCACGCTGCTTCTCGGCTGCGTCCAACTGTTCGAGCGCCTGCTTCCAACGGTCCGGCGGCTGCGCACCAGCACCCGGATTTCCGAAGGCATTCACTTGGTTTGGCTGGTTTCCAAAATGGATCTTGGGGATCGCTCCGTAGCGTTTGCGTTGATCAGCGGTGAAGACCCTCTGCGTCGCGGCGGAGAGCGTCATCGCGGGCATGTATCGCGGTTGAACATGCGGCGGAATTGTGCGCCACTCCTCACGCCAACCTTCTAGGAGAGGCTTGACGATCGCTTGTTGTTGCTCGAGCGAAAGCAACAGGAAAGCATCGAGTTGATGAATCACGTTGGCGATCGTGGCACGCCGTTGGGCTTCGACCCGCAGCTTCATCTCGTGTCGAAGCCGTTCGGTTCGCTCAGTGCCCAAGCATTGCTCGGCACTTCGGATCAGTCCCTCGCGGAGTTGACCGAGCGTCTCCGCTTCTAGGTCAGCGGGAGTGTCCTGACCAGCGCGCCTTACGATGTTGCCATTGACGACCTGCACACACGCCGCGTTTTCCTGCAACCCCGATCGAGCGGCG
>JBGTCJ010000157.1:0-8147 GCA_041748895.1 Pirellulaceae bacterium | reverse complement strand
CGATCTCGCCGCGATTCATCTGCCATCACCTGGCTCTGCGGAGAGCGTCTCGGACCGCTTTCGATTGCACTACCGTGTCGCAGGGAGAAATGTCGAAGACGCAAGCGATCAGCTGGCGATCACCGAAGGCCGGCTCGTCATCGGCCGACTCGCCGCGGGCGACTATCAACTGATCGATCGGTCATCGAACCGCACCGTCGAAATCCTGGTTACCGATGGTCCACTGCTCGGTGAAGACTCGGCGGGTGCGATGATGGCCATCGGTGAGGTCCGCCACCTCGAAATGGCCCGTCAACCTGCGATCGGGGTCACCTCCATCACACAAGACGTCGGCGGGTGGACACTGAAATTGGCTGGCGCGACCGACGCGACCCGCGTGCATGTCATCGCGAGCCGCTACTGGGAGTCGGACGATCCGCGGCGGGCCCTGGAGTTGCCCGAACCTCCGCTCACGTTCAGGCGTGTCTGGAATCCTACCAGTGGCTACATCAGCGACCTCCGATTGGGCGAAGAATATCAATACGTGCTCCGCAGACAATTTGCGATCAAGTACCCCGGAGTGATGCTTCCACAACCCGGTCTGATCCTCAATCCCTGGGAAACCGAGACGACAACCAACACGAGCCAGAGCGTTGCCGATGGGGTCGCGCCCCCTCCCGCTGCGGATCCTCGGGGCGAAGCCTCCTCGCGAAACCTACGTCGAGAGCGGTCAGAAGAAGACAGGGTGGACCAAACAACGTCGGATTTTGATTTTCTTGGGGATGCCGGCCTCGTCCTGACAAACCTCGATGTGGACAGCAGCGGAGTGGTGACCATTCCCAACCAACTCACAGAGGGTTTTCCAATCCTTCAGTTCGTCGTCGTGGATGCCCAAACCTTGGTCCGCCGAACCGTTTTTGATGGCTTGAGCGAAATGCAACGCAGAGACCTTCGATTGGCACAAGCGCTTCCTTCCGATCGGGCGCTGGCATTCGTTCGCGGCGTTCTGGTCGCAACGCAGGAAAAACCGGTTGACCTCCAGTCGCTCGGAACGGCCCAAGTGCAAGTGTTGTCGTCCGTCGCCGATCTGCTCGCTCTCTACACAACCCTGTCGGGCGATCAACGGATGTCGGAGTTCAGGGAACTGGGCCGTTGGCATACGTTTGGCGAAGCGGAAAAGCACGCCATCTACGCACGACTCGCGTGCCATGAGCTGCACCTTTTTCTGTCGATGCACGATCGCAACTACTTCGACGAAGTCGTCAGACCCTACCTCGCCAACAAGAAAGAAAAGCAGTTGGTCGATCAATTCTTGCTCGGCGGCGACTTACGCCCCTACGCCGACCTGTGGCGATACGACCGCTTGAACGCCGCGGAAAAAGTTCTGATTTCCCATCGCGTCCCCGAGGTTCGCGATGCGGTGTTGCGTGACCTCCGCGAGCGTACGTCGATGATCGCTCACGACCCCGCGATGCTCGAACGCTTGATTGAATCGGGATTGGCTGTCTCTTCCATGGCCGAAGAATCGATTGTCGAGCAACGGTTACAAGCCCCTTTCGGCGCCGCGACGGGTTCCGATCCATTTGGTGCGTCACCGACGGGATTTTTCGGCGGCACCGGCGGCTCCGATGGTCGCCACGATGGCATCGCCGTGGACGCGCTGGAGCGTCGGGGGTCGAGGGATCGCGAAACTGCCGAATTCAGGCGTTCCGTTGCGGATCGAAAGTCGCAGCCCATATTGGGCAAGGCGCTTGGTATCCGCGTCGCTCCGAGCGAATCGTTCTTTCAATCGCTTGATCAGACCAAGCAGTGGGCCGAAGGCCATTGGGATCGCATTCGTGTGACGGCTTCGCCAACCGCGTATGGGCGTCAGCCGGTTGGACAACCGTCGGATGCGGGCCTGATCAACATCGACCCCTTTTGGCTCGCGCTGGCGTCGGGCTCGCTCGACGAACCAACGGTCAACGAACACCTGCTGCGGCCGAGCGGCTCTAGACACGCAGCACTGGTCGCACTCGCCTTCTCCGGATTGCCTCTCAGCGGAGGTGACATCAAGCTCCCGAGCGATGGCGAGCGGTTCGCTCCGCCCCACCCGGTCGCTGTCATCACCAAGCGTCTCAGCCCCTTAAAGCCCATGCAGGGCGAAGCCAGTCTCTTGGTAGGCCAGCGGTTCGAGCCCGTGGGGACCCCTACGCGTCGTCCCGGCACCGACCGCGAAATCAAACCGGCTCCCGATGAATTCATCATCAACACGGCCTATCGCGGCCAAGTGATCCTCACCAATCCGACACCACAGACGCGAAGCGTGGGTGTGCTGTGGCAAATTCCCGCAGGAAGCCTCCCGCTGGGTGGAAGCCAAGTGACCGACAGCCGAACCTTGGAGCTGTCGCCGTTCCAGGTCGTCGCAATCGACTACCAGTTTTACTTTCCAGCGCCTGGGCAATTCGGGCACTACCCCGCGTGTGTGAGCGATGGAGAGCAAACCGTCGCCCGCGGAAGCGAGCGAACCTTCAACGTTCTCGCCCAACCGAGCACGATCGATGAGCGGTCGTGGCCCGAGGTGGCCCGGAGCGGATCGGCCGCGCAAATACGCGACTTCTTGGCCAGCGCGAACCTTCGCGACATCGAATTGATCCTCGTCGCCCACCGCATGACCGACCGAGTCGTCTACGACGCGGTGGTCGCCTCCCTCGATGTCAATCGCGTCTGGAACGGCGACCTGTGGGGCTACTCGCTTCATCATCAAGACACCGAGCGTATCAAAACCTACGTCGCCAAACGAGACGAACTGGTTGGTTCCGTTGGCCCCGTGCTACGCAGCCCCTTGCTCGACGTTGATCCGATCGAAAGGAGAACCTACGAGCATCTCGAGTACTCCCCGCTCGTGCCTGCCCGCGTCCATTCCTTTCGAAAGGACCCGGAAATTCTCAACCCGACTTTCTTGGCTCAGTACCAAAACCTGTTGCGAGTCATCGCCCATCAACCTGCCATCGACGCGCCACAGCGTTTGGCATTGACACACTACTTCGTCGTGCAGAATCGAATCGAGGAAGCGATCAAAACGTTCGCGGAGATCGATCCGAAGGAGGTCGATTCCCGCCTGCAACTCGAATACCTACGCGGCTACCTGGCACTTCATCGTGGCGACTACTCGACGGCTCGCGAGATCGCTTTGGCTCATGCGAAGCATCCGGTTCCGCGGTGGCGCGAGCGGTTCGATGGACTCGCCGATCAACTCGGCCAGCGCGATTCGTTACGCGAAGGAACTCCACCGGCCGGGGAGGTTCCCGATCAGCCGGAACAAACGGTACGGATCGATGACGCCGACCTCGCGGTGATCGATCGGGATCGTCGCAACGCGGAGTCGGCGGCTCTCGAACCCGCGATTGAAGTCACGGTGGAGGGCCAATCGATTCAGATTCGCCATCGCCACGCAAAGACGGCGACCGTCAACCTCTACGGTGTTGATCTCGAATTGCTTTTCAGCAAGACGCCCTTTGTTCGCGATGATCTGGCAACGATGGCGATGGTGCAGCCCGCCCACAGTGAGCGAATCGAGTCGCTGGCTCAGGAGGGCGTGACGTCGATTCGACTGCACGACGATTTGGCAAGACAGACGCTACTCGTCGAAGTGGTGGCGGGCGGTGCACGGTCAACCGCGCTTTACCACGGCGGGAAACTCACCACCTACGTGTCGCCAGGTTTTGGCCAGATTCAGGTCAGCGAATCGGCGACTCGCACGCCGGTGACCGCGGCCTACGTCAAGGTCTATGCCAGGCATGACGACGGATCGGTACGATTCTACAAGGATGGCTACACCGATCTGCGAGGACGGTTCGACCACGCGAGTCTCAGCAGCGGTGATTTGAACTCGGTTCAGCGGTTTGCGATCTTGGTGATCGACCCGGAACTCGGAGCCACGCTTCACGACGTGGCACCACCCGGAAAATGAACCTCACGCCAACCGCCTCGGCGCTCAGGCTGCGTGCTTAGTTTCGCTGAAGGTCCCAAGCCTCGAGCCAGCTGGTGTCCGTTTGCGACATCTCGAAATCGGCTTTCAAGCGATCGACCATGTCGCTGAGATGGCCCGCACCGTAGAAAACGGCGACGTTTTTCTTTCCCGCATCGAGCTCTTCGCGAAGCACCTCAAATGCTTTCCGGTTCCGCCCCTTGATCAAGGTATTTTCACCTGACGCGTCGTCCATGCCAGCGGTCACAGCTTCGACATCGGTCAACTGCTGGGCCATCACCTGCTTCATTTTCATCGAGCGATTCTCGCTGAGTAATGCGAGCAAAATACCGGCTTCGCCCCCACCGGACGCCTGGGTCGCGAGCCCAGCGCCCATCATCCTTGCAATCATCTGCCAAATTCCGTCACCTCGATTCCTGAGGTCCTCCATGAACTCCTCCGGACTCATGTCAGCGTGCCGAAAGTTCTTGGCAAGATAGTCGATGTGTTCGAGTTGATATTCGAGATTGAGCATCTGCTTCATGCCGGTTTGCATCGAAGCCAACAATGACCGCCTTTCCTGCAGGTCCTGCGGACTGATCCGCGTTCCGTCGGGGGCAACCAGCTCGTAAAGAACCACGTCGTACTGTCCCAGACGAGAGTTGAGTTCGGCGTAGTATTCACGTTGACCGATGTGGACCACACCGACTAGGTCAACCTGCTGACCTTCGTAACGGGTTCCCGGTTTTCCGAGGAACCGAACGATCGCCGTCTCAAGCGCCTTGGGCTGCTTCCGGTCATCCCGGGTGACTCGGACATAGTCCTCGACTTTACCCTCGTCCGTTTTCTCGTTAGCAATCGTTGAATCTGTGACGGCCGGCTTGTCCGCGAAAGCCGCTCCACAGCACAGATAGCCCAGAGTTACAACGATGGCGGCGATTCCACGATGAGAACGTTGGGGAACAATGAACCGAAATGACATGTCGGATAATCCGTACGAACGAGTGAAACCAACGCTTCGCGACGACCTGGTGAAGTATAGGTCAAAGCGGCAATTGGGGGAGGGTTCGGGAACGCAGCGGCGACAGTCCGGTTGCGAATGACGCAGCTTCGCGTATGCTCCGTGTACCCGATCGGATCGCTCGCGGAGCGTTTTGGAGGCGGTGTCCCCCAATAAATGGATTGAAAAATGGAGTTGGAAAACGAGAATTTGGATACGACCCCAGCGACGGATTCGGTGGAGACCGGAGCGTCAAACCAGGCCACGATGGCGGTAACCGATCCGTTTGTCGGCGCAACGCTCAGGTTTGAGTCAGACTCTCTGGATCAGCATGGGTACACCAGCCTTTGGAGCATCGCGGCGGCAACGATGGGCGACGACCTTCTGCTCACCCGAACCCTTGCCAGCCGGTTGCTGGGATTCCTTTGCAAACATCAGTGTGATCTTGTGCTCACCAGTTCGGCCGACGCCGAATATCTCGATCAATGGTACGATCGCGACCCTTCGATCCTCAACGACTGGACGCCCAAGAGTGAACGCGTCGATGTGTTGGCACAACACGCTCACGTTCCCGCGTCGGCCACACTCACTTTTCTGAAAAAGAAGAAATTCAACCCGACCTCGACCTACAGCCCCAAGCGGGCCGACCGCGTGACGTGGTTCAAGGACCACTGGAGTATCGGCTAGTCGTAAGTCTCTCGGACATCAACCGACTCTTCTGGATGCCGAGATGCCGACCGATTCGACCGAATCGACGTTGCTTGCGGCTTGGCGTTTCCCTAGGATTCACTCGGGACGACGGTCGGTTCGGCCACTAAACGCAACGACAACCGCGATCCGCTCGACACACCGGTTTTCGTGTTTCCGGCGATCGATTGGCTAAATGGCGATCCGTTGGCTCAATCTCGCGTAGAATAGTCGGTCGGGACCGCGCCGGAAGCGTTTGACGCGTCAAGCGACGTCCCTTGTGCCGCGGACTTTTTCTCTCTAGCCGGAAAACGCATACATGCGATTGTCACGTCATCATCGGGTTACTCGAACGGCTTTTTGGCTCGCCGGCGCTGTCTCGGTCTTCCTGGCATTTCAGAGTCTCTCCAAACAAAGCGTGGCCCAAGACGCCGCGAGCTCGGGTCGCGGTGCGATCGGTGGAATTCTCGGTGGCGTGGGGCAGATCAAGCCTCTCAAGCCGGGTGAGCAGGATGCGTTGGTCGCTCGCTACGTGTCACGTTTGTTGCCAAAGCGCCACATTTCGGGTCGCGCCGTCGATGACCAAATCAGCTCCCGGGCTCTCGACATCTACCTGAAGTCACTCGACCCGATGAAGCTCTACTTCCTGCAGAGCGATATCGATGAATTCAACCGCTACCGCAACCAGATCGATGACCTAGTTCTTCAGGGCGATCTCTCACCCGCCTACACGATCTTCACTCGCTTTCTTCAACGAGTCAACGAGCGCGTCCAGGTCGCCCTGCAACTGCTCGATCAAGAGCATGATTTCACGATCCCCGAAACGATCGTGGTCGACCCCAAGGCGACGACCTACGCACGAACGGCCGACGAGTCACACGACCGCTGGCGGCGACAAATCAAATTCAACCTCCTCGACTTGAAGGACGAAGGCAAATCAGAAGCCGAGGCGGTTGAACAATTGCAGCGACGCTACTCCCGGTACGCCCGCAGGTGGGCGCAGACCGACGCCGATCAGCTTCTCGAGCTCTACCTCAGCTCGGTCACCATGAGCTACGACCCGCACACGACCTACATGTCGCCAGGGTCGCTCGATGATTTTCAGATCATGATGCGGTTGAACCTTGAGGGAATCGGAGCGTCCCTGCGGGAGAAAGACGGCTACACCGTCGTAGGTGCTGTGATCCCCGGTGGTGCCGCGGATCGCGATGGCCGCCTCAAGGTCGACGATTACATCGTCAGCGTGGGCCAGGGCAACAGCGGTGACATGGTGGACATTGTCGAAATGCCTCTCAAGCAGGTCGTCGATCAGATTCGAGGTCGCGCCGGCACCACGGTTCGCCTCGGCGTCAAGAAGGGTGGAACCGGCGAAGTCGAAACCTACGAAATCGTCCGAGCTCAAGTCGAGTTGGAAGAGAGTGCCGCACGCGGACAAATCATCGACCACGAATTGCCCGATTCGGGAACCGTGCTGAGACTCGGTTATATCAATCTCCCCAGCTTCTATCTGGATATGGATGGTGCCCGCACCAATGCCACAGATTTCCGTAGCAGCACCCGTGATGTCCGCAAGATTTTGGCGAACTTCCGAAACGAAAAGGTGGATGGTGTCGTTCTCGACCTGACCAAGAACGGAGGTGGCTCGCTGACCGAAGCGATCAGTTTGACTGGTCTGTTCATCGATCGCGGGCCCGTGGTTCAAGTCAAGAACGCCAACGGTAGCGTCCAGGAATATGCCGACGAAGAGCCCGGTGTGGCTTGGGACGGACCGCTCGTGGTCATGACCAGTAAATTCAGCGCGAGTGCCAGTGAGATTCTTGCCGGTGCGATCAAGGACTACCGACGAGGCATCGTGATCGGAGATCCAACGACCCACGGGAAAGGTACCGTCCAGACCCTCATGGATCTCGGCCGAGAAGTCTTCCGCAATGACCGCACCAACCTCGGCGCCCTGAAAGTAACGTTGCAGCAGTTCTACCTTCCCGATGGCGATAGCACGCAGCGCAGTGGAGTCGCCGCCGACTTGGTCCTCCCGTCGATCACCGCCGATATGGATGTCAGCGAGTCCGACCTGGATTACGCGCTCGAACATGACCGCGTCCCGATGGCATCACACCGCGTCTACAACATGGTCCCTGCCAATCTCATCAACGTGCTTCGCCAGAACAGCATCGCCCGCGTCGAGCAGGACAAAGAATTCATCGAGCTGATGCGACGCAAGGAACTTTACGTCAACTCAAAGAAGGAAAAGACGCTCTCGCTCGACGAAAGCGAGTTCATGGCAAGGCGTAAACAAATGGATGCGGAAAAGGAGCAGGAGAAAGAGGAAGAGGACCTTGAGAAAAACAAGGACGTCGTCTTCCGAGACTACTTCTACAACCGTGAAGCATTGAACGTGGCTCACGATTACGTGGTCGGCCTTCGCCAGCAAAACCTCGCGCTGGCAACGCCTGTCCGCTAGGACGTACAGGTGACTCGGCGTTTGGCCTCCATTAAAGCAGGATCCGACCTCTTTTCGAACGCTACCCCTCG
>JBGTCJ010000156.1:0-4909 GCA_041748895.1 Pirellulaceae bacterium | reverse complement strand
GGAAATCTTGCCTCGGACGAGTTGTTGCCAGATTCGCTTTTTGCGAGCAGCCGTTGCGTCGATCTGTTCGTGGATGCGCTGGACGAGCTGGCAATGTCGGGAGAATGGCAGTAGAACTCCCACCGGGAGATGATCTTCGCCGCAGACGATCAGCGACGCACCTTCGGTGGCTAAATCACGTAGCACGGCGTGCGTATAGGTCGTCTGTGGGTGATCGACGATTAACGTGCCCAAGTCTTCACACGGAACACTGGCGACGGGAACTCCATCGCGGGTCAGCGTCAGTTGCCGTTGACGCATCGTCAGCCGTGTCGGCTGAGAGCTAATTTCGACAGTACGTTTGAGCACGATGAGGTGGATCCAGACGGAAGACGGTGACCACCTCCGTGTTTGACTCACCTATAATAATTCAAACCCCTGCACCGTCGCGTAAAATTCGGGTGGCAGCAGAAAGCTGAGCGGCTAGATGTTCTTTGCCAGCTTTCTTGAGTCGATCTCGCATCCACGACCAGGAACCGTGCCGCCGGTGTCGTGAGCGGTCATTGGGATCGCGAGAGCGTCGAGCAGACAGTCCTTCAACTGCAATTTCAAGCACGACGGGATCAATCTGATCCGTCGTCAGCTCAACGGGTTCGTGCGGTTCAATCCGATGGACGTCACCGATCGGTGAGATGAGTACTTTGATCGGCGTGCTGTGCCCGGGTGGCGCGAGCGATTGCATTTGAGCTGGCGAGACAGGGATGGTTCGTCGTTCAGTACCCTCGATCAACTGATTGTCATCGTCCTTTTCTCCGACTACCCTTCGAGCATCCCAGTGGGCACAGAACTCCGCAGTCTCGCGACCTTTACGACCGTCCAGTTTTGCCACAACGTAGTATCCAACCTTGTCTGGGTCATCTTTGTCTCGCATGAAGAGCATTTCGCCGATCGCAAGAGACATCACGAACTTGCCACGAAGCTTGTCGCCGGAACGGTCCACCGGGTCAACTCGTTGTTTCTTTGCGCGATCGGCCGCTTCTTTCATCGAGACGACGATGCCCGACCATCTGCCTTTCTCGTTTTCACGAATTTCTAAGTGATGGTTGTTGCCACCCAGATGCGCTCGCATGGCTTTAGGGTGGTCGTCGGCGAGCGTGATCCACTGCATTGTTTGGAAATCAAACTCTCGGCGCGGCATCAGGACAGGGCCTTTCATCGTCCGGAGTAGACTGAAGGATTTGATCGGCACACCAGAATCGTGTCGAAGCGGACCCAACTCATCGGCAAGAATTTTCTTCAAGTCGCCAGGGGTGAAATCATCTGCGTCGCGTTTGATCCCCATCTTTTCCAGACGTTCGTTGACGAGACGGCGTAGTAAACGCCGCAGCCCAATATCGCCAACCAAGCCACCCTTGCCCGGCGGCGGATCGACTTTCAAAGCAACGAAGCCGGTGCCTTCGACAACTGCCTTCGCTTTCGCTTTCGCATCCGTTTTTGACAATTCACTGTCCGCGTTAAGGTAACGTTGACTGAGCCTGGATATGGCTTGTGTGGATGATTCATCGACGGGCAATCGCAAGTAGGCGGGCAAAAGTTTGGTGATGGATTTCTTGGCACGAAACCCATCTTCGACCGAAGGCACTGGTCCGAACAAGCTTTCCTCATGCAATTTCCCAGAGAGTTTGCGGCCTATCGGTCGGTGACAAACGACCAATGGCGAGGTACTGGCGACAGGTCCAGTGGAGCTGACAAAATCGGGATAGATCAGCGACAGGACCTGGCGTCGGAACGTACGGACGTCACCCCAAGGCGGCGGCAGCGGAGAACGCTTCAGTTTGGCGGGGCGTTCACCGCGACGGCGGGCCTCCGTCCACTCGTCGTTGTTCTTATGGACATCATTGGCGAGCGATTGCAAACGGCTTTCGCTGGTCAATGCGATCACGACGGCGTCCAAAGCGTGCTCGCGATGATCGCCGCGGTTCTTCGCCTCTTGTCGCGCGAGTTGTTCCGGGGAGGGTGGCAACTCGTCCGGATCTGCCTGACGATACAACTGCCAATCTCGACGAAGCTTCGCCGTGTTGCCGCCACGCGTGACAAAGATTTTGCGTCGGCCACCGGCACGTTGCGATGGTTCGTCGGGCCAGAGCGCGGCCTCCAAATAGTCTTGCACTTCACGGGCCGCGTAGGCGGTATCGCTGAGCTGACTTTCTTTCCACTGTTGCGGAACACTCTCGGCGGCAAGGTTCTGCCACTTCTTGGCGAAGTCCCTTGTTTCGAAATAGTCGCCTCGCGGTGGCCGTGCGTTTTCAAAGCTCCGCAACGGCTTGATCCGCTCGTCAAACGAATCGCCCCACCATTCTCGCAGAGTACGGTTGCCTTTGTCGCGATTGCGATCGAGAGTGCAGAGGATTTTGTTATTGAGCGAGTTGTCACCGCAGCGGCTGTAGGGAATGATGTGGTCGATCTCCAGCCCGGTTCCTAGAGCGGCTTGGCGTGGGGTGATCGAACGCCCTGAATAACCACAAACCGCCGTTTGATCGTCGAGTACTTTATCGAGAGAATAAGCACAGATGCCACGTTGTTGCAGACACAAAAGCACCCGTGTTTCAGCTTGCCGAACTTGATTCTGCGTCAGCGAATCAAACTTCCCGCCCCATGCCGGTTCGATAATCTGCTCGCGAATTTGCCGTCGAATTTTGTCGCGATTTCGGTTTCGAGCCAAAATGCGATCGTTCACAACAGCAGGCTTTGTCGCCTCGCGTGCAAATTCGATCACTATCCGATCAGGGCGTTTACCTCGGTGCCGCTTTAGGTACGCGACAATGTGTCGCCGGACCTCAAAAATGGCTTTACGAACGACCGGATTGGTCAGGACGGGAGGTGGTGGCAGGAACTCATCGGGGTGTTTAGCAAGATAGTAACGCGCTGCCGAATTCATCCGACCGCTGCCCAGACGGTACCGACTACGTTGCTCGTCGGTAGGCGGTTTTCCGGTGGTTGCATCGAGAGCATTATTATCATCGGCGAACGCGCGTCGGGCTTCGATTTGAGTCCGCCAGTGGCCAACGCCATCAGGGTGTTCCATGTAGGGAAGCAGATTCTCAATCGCTCGTCGTGATAGTTTGATGCGGTTTTCCAGCTTCGGTCGCGTCCGCCAACCAGCGACGACGTTGGCAACGCTCCCCTCGGCCAATCCTAATTTTTGCAACGCCTGAATCAACCGTTCCTCATCGGCTGTCTCCGCCGGATCAAACCGCAGGATCGCCTTATTGAGACGTCGAAATTTCCCTGGTTGGCTAAAGATATCCTTTGCGTTGGTCGTCGTCAGCGCGCGGTTGATAATCGCGTGAGCAAACCAATCGGTGTTTGGCGGTCGTTGGTCGTCACGTTCGAGATTCAGTTGAAAATCGTCGGTGGAAAAATTCGTCTTTTTGAGCGACTTCGAGTCAATCTTTAGCGCGGAGCGAATTGTTGTTTTAATCGTCGCAGTCTTCTGCGTTCCAAGTTTCTTGACCACAGACTCATGCTCTTGGATGGTCAGCGGTTCAAAGTGGTCGCTGCCTGGTCGTTTGATTCGGATGTTGTTGACGTATTCAATGACACGAAAGCGGGACGCGAAGAAATCGGCGACAGGAGCGACGCGATCAGAAGGTTCAAGATCACATCGTCCCAGTGTGCCGACATCCCAATAAGTGTTGCGTTGCTGGAAGAGTAACCCCTTATGTCGCCACGTTTCATCTCGCTCTGCTAAATCGAGTTGTCTAAGAAGATCGTCGGTGAGCAGATCCGACAGTTCTCCGCCAAGAACCTTTTGGGACTCCCATAGGATACGAAACTCATCACGAATCATTTCGCGATCTGCGTGAAAACGAAAGCACCCGTCGGAGTTTCGTACCTTTTGACGGTACGTGATCGGCTGATTCTCTTTGTCCAGTTTGGGCTGGCCATTGGAGTCTTTGACTGCTGTGGATTCGTTTTCGCTGATCAAACAAACGAGTTGCCCGAAGGTTTGGCACTCATGTTCACTCATCAGTCGCCGTGTGGAGTCGATAGCGTCTTTGATCGGACCATCGCTATCTCCATTCTTGGAACCGGCCTCATCATCGTCTTGGACGGGACGTAAACCTGCGGCTCCACGCCGCTGAGCAAGATGCAGAAGAATACGCCCGAACAAATACGGTGAGAGCGTTTGTGACAGAGCATCTCGCCGAAGCTGCCAAGGATCTTCGCCTAGCAAATTTTCCGCCGCTTCGCGATCGCGTGGTAACAGATTCTGACGGATTAAAAATTTTCGCAGCTTTCGTTTACGATTTGAGCGGCGAGAGATACTCCGGCGGGTGGAACGCTTGTCGCGACGATCATGGTTCTTAGGATCGCCACGTCCTTCCTTCGCATCCTTCACCCCTGCGGGAAAAACGCTGCAACCGACTTCGATGAATTCGTTGTCCTCATCGATCCATGCGCTACCCAGGGAGTTCGAGCCAATATCCAGTCCAATTGTGACGCCCAGTGCCATGTTCATTCCTTGCGAGGATAGAAAACAGAACAATTGATCCGGGGATTTTAGCGGGCCAGCATAGGGCTTGCATCTATCCGATCTGCGGATAGAATTTTGGGGAGTGTATCCGACCTCGGCCTGCGGCTTTTTCGCAACAAGAAATTCAATTGTTGAAAATTCGTAGGCACCGCCTTCGGGCGACCATAGCCAGCACACGCTTGCCGTGTCCTGGCTTTTTTTATTGCCTTTCCGCGGGTTAACGTGCCTCGTCATCTTCAGGCGGAAGATTCGTTCGGGAAATGGGACGGAAGTAATATTTCGAATTCACGGCGGTTGTCGACCAAGAAGCGTGACCTGCTCCGGTGGCCGACACCGGTGCTTGGGCCGGAGCGTACTGACTGCCCGACTTCATCGACCGAGGAACTGAACGAT
>JBGTCJ010000155.1:0-18473 GCA_041748895.1 Pirellulaceae bacterium | reverse complement strand
GCCGCGACGACATCGTCGGGATGATTGACACGATGAAATGGCGTGACGGGCATCCCCGCCGAAGCAAGCGTGCTCTTCTCGATCACGCGATCCTGAGCGATCCCAAGCACTTCGGCCGAGGGAAACACACCCACCTGACCGGCGAGATAGCGGACCGCGTCGACCGGCAAATTCTCGAACTCGAGTGTGACGACATCGCAGAGGCCCGCCATCTGATCCAGCAATCTTCGATCGCGAAGGTCTCCGACCAAAGTCTTGCTCGCCACCGCCGAGGCCGGGCATTCCTGGCGGTCCGCGAGTACCACGACGCGGTAACCCATCGTCGCCGCGGCGATCGCAAACATCCGCCCCAATTGGCCGCCACCGAGCATTCCAATGGTGCCACCTGGAAGGACCGTGCGGTGCGCGACAACGGGAGAGCTCGGACCACTCATAGTTCAGCCGTCGCGAGCACGTCGTCGGTTTGTTGTCGCATGTGGACTTGCAATCGCTCACGAACCGTCGGATCACCCAACGCCAGGATTCGCGCCGCGAGAATCGCGGCGTTTTTGGCGCCCGCCGAACCAATGGCCATCGTCGCCACAGGAATTCCGCCGGGCATTTGGACGATCGATAGCAGCGAATCGAGCCCCTGTAACGAGCGAGTCTGAATGGGCACGCCAATCACCGGAAGCGTCGTCTCGCTGGCGACCATGCCCGGCAGGTGAGCGGCGCCTCCGGCACCGGCAATGATGACCCTCAACCCGCGATGCGATGCCGATGACGCGTACTGAATCATTTGCGTCGGTGTTCGATGAGCCGAAACGACCCGCTTCTCATGAGCGATTCCAAGTTCATCGAGCATTTGTGAGGCGATCTGCATCGTCTCCCAATCGCTTCGACTTCCCATAATGACACCCACCACGGGCGGTGTGTGTGGCGACGCAGGCGACGTGGTCATGGTCATGCTAGAAAGAGGTGCAGGTATCCGCCGCGCGGCTCGTCCGAATTGTTTGTTTACGATCCGGTAGGCGACGGGGCGCCATCGGAATCAACCATCCGCCAAAGGAAGTAAAACAGAAGCAGTGACCGAACGCTCCAGAGACCGGTGCGAATCCAATTCGTCGCGACCAATCGCGTGTGCGCGGTCGCGTCGAATCCGCGGGACAGTTTAGCGTGCAGGTGAAATTCACGAGGAACACCAACCACGGCATAGGTCTTTCTCGCGGCAGCGAAAGGGGCAGCGGATTAACGGGCTGCCGGTTGGTACCTCTCCATCAGCCAGAGCAGAATCGGGCTGGCGATGAAGATCGAACTGTAGGTCCCCACGATGACGCCCACCACAAGACTGAATGCGAACGCGTGAATCCCTTCACCACCAAAGATGTAGAGCAGCCCAACGACCAGAAGCGTCGTGAGCGAAGTCAAAAGCGTCCGACTCAGCGTGGAATTGATGCTCGTGTTGACGACCTCGCTGGTCAGCCGAAGGCTCTTGCCCTTGGTCTCACGAATGCGGTCGAAGACCACGATCGTGTCGTTGAGCGAGTAGCCAATCACGGTCAACAGGGCGGCGACCACCGTCAAGCTAATTTTGAAGGGATCGATCAAGAGGAAACCGAGCGCTCCGGCAACCCAGTAACTGACCGCAATCGCGCCGAGCGTGATCACCACGTCGTGCAGCAGCGCCGCAACCGCAGCGAGGCCGTAAATGACTCTCTGAAAACGGAACCAAATGTAGGCAACGATACATAGCAGGCTGGTGAACAACGCGCCCAAGGCTCGATTGATCATGTCGCCGGCAACGCGTCCGCCCACACTACTACTGCTGATCCATATCGGGTCGCTGCCGAGAGCCGTCTGCAATTGCCGCATGATTTCGTCGGCGGGTCCGAATTCCATTGGCAACGAAACGATCCACTCACTGAACTTCAATTCGCTGTCGGGACTCCACTGGTCCGCACCGTCACCGACCGGATCGAGTTCGATACCCAGTGGGTCGATCGACACGTCGGCTTTCTCAGCCGCCTTCTGAATGCTCGATATCAGTGTCTTGCCACTGATTCTCGCCCCGTCGCTTGCCGCCCCCTCGAGCCCGAGTTTCAGGCGGGCGCGGCTGGTCACTTCGGGCCGCGAAAGATTCGCGTCCGCGGAATCTGCGTCCGCCGCCGTGGTTTCGGGCGTGCCACCCGCCGGGGAATCCTCCGTCGTTGCCGGCACGTCATCCGTTGTTGGCGGGGTGTCATCCGTTGTTGCCGGGGTGTCATCCGTTGTTGGCGGGGTGTCTTGCGGTGTTGCCGGGGAATCCTCACTTGTCGCCGGGGCGTCATCCGTTGTTGCCGGGACGTCTTGAGGTGCCACCACGTCCGAAGGCTCCTCAACCGCCGCGGCATCGCCCTGGAACGCAACCAAACGCATCGGCTCCGAAAACCGCAGCGACTCCGTCGGGAACCAACTCGTCCGCTGGTCGGCCGGTTGAATCTCGACGTCGTACGTCACCAGCCGCATCGACCCATCCGCTTCAAACCCTCGGCCGATCAAACCCTTGAGGGTATCGACATCCTTGATTGAAGTATCGACCTTGTAGACGGTCCCCGCGGGTGTTCCATCCATGCTGACGTTGTTGACGGTGTAGTCAATTCTCACCCCATCATCGGCACCGGCGAGGCTCTTGGCGACAACGCCACGCACCAAGTCGGTGGTCGTGGGTTCGGCAACTCGGAAAGTGACCGAAGAGCCACCCGCAAAATCGATGTCGAAAAGTCCGGCTCCCCGGGCAAAGATGGCGGCAATCCCGCCGATCATGAAGAGCGCCGAAATGGCGAGCGCCATACGACCTTTGCCCATGAAATCAAACCCCTGACCGCCACCGAGGCTAAGGCGGAGGCGATTGACGAGATCGCTCATCGATAGCGACAAGAAGCCCTTTCGCTCGGCGATATCAAACAGCGTTCGCGACATGTAGATCGCGGTGAACATGCTGAACAGAATCCCAAGGATCAGCGTGACGGCGAAGCCCCTGATCTGATCGGTCCCGATCGCGTAGAGCACGATCGCGGTGATCAACGTCGTCAAGTTCGCGTCGACAATCGTGGTGGTCGCCCGGCTGAACCCGTTGCGGATCGCCATTCGCGGGGCGGATCCTTTGTTCAACTCCTCACGAATCCGCTCGAAGATCAGCACGTTCGCATCAACCGACATGCCAACGGTCAGCACCAATCCGGCCAGACCCGGAAGCGTCAGAGGTTGGCTGATGAGGATCATCACCGCCAATGTCATCAGCAGGTTGAGGACCAGAGCTAGGCAGGCAATGATCCCGATGAACCGGTAGTAAACGAGAATGAACAGCAAGACCAACAAGAGCGAACTGCCGATCGCCGCAAAACCCTTCCGGATCGTGTCGGCACCGAGCGTGGCGTCGATCTGATTCTCAGCGATCGGTAACTTGGTCAATGCCGCCGGCAACTGACCCGCCTGCAGAATCCGAACCAACTGCTCGACCTCGGCGGTCGTGAAACTGCCGGTGATGATCCCGTCACCCTGAATCGGTTGGTTGATGTTCGGCGCCGAGAGCAACGCGTCATCGAGCACGATCCCGAGCTGGCGAAAGTGTTGACCGTCTGGGGCATTGTTGGTCGTCAATGCGAGAAATCGTCCGGATCCGAAATCGGTCAACTTGAAACGAACACAGGGGGCGCCGCGATTGTCTATTCCCGTCGACGCGAAGGCGAGATCTTCACCCGTCACGTCCAACTGAGTATCAACCGCCATCAGGACCTGGATGTTTTCCAAACCCTCGGACCTCATCCAGACGGCGACGCCGTCGGTCCCAAACACTTGCGGCGGCAACTCAATCAATCGCCCCGTGACAGGGTTTCGCAGGATCGAACGCGACACGTCGACTCGCAGTGGCTTGATGCCATCGCGATTCTCCGCTTCTTCGCGGTCCACTAACGCCCAAAACCCGATCGGCGTCTCGCCATCGACATCAAAGACGGTCTTGCTCAGCCGTTGACGCTGACTGGCCTGTTCGGCTTGACCGCGAGCCAATTCGATCAGACGCCCGTGGTCGCGAGAATTGGCGAGAATCGCGAATCTCAGAATACCCGCCTTCGAAATGATCTCCTTGATTCGATCGACTTCGCGTTGATCAACAGCGGGGATGATGATTTCGATTTGGCTCTCGCCGTAGGGTCGAATCACGATCTCCTGCGTGCCGCTGGGGTTGATCCGCTTGATCAACGAAGGGATCAATTGCGAACTGCCGATGTTGGTTCGTGGTTGACCATCATCGTCACCTGCCTGCACGCCCTTGCTGGGGTCGATCTCGTAAACCAGGATTGTGCCGCCGCGAAGGTCGACGCCCAACCCGATCTCTCCCAAAACCAGGACCGTGACCGACGCGATGACCGCAAACAGAATCAAGCCGATCCGGGTGCTGTAATTGGGCATCCGCAGCGACTTGGCAATCGCACCCGACAACAGAAACGGAATCACAATCACCGCCGCGATCGCCGCCAACGCCATGTACTGCGCCGCGGAGATTCCCGAACTGGCGGCTGAGTTCGAGGCGGACGACGCTTGGGCCAGCAAACCATCGATTGGCAGGTACGATGTGAGCGAGCCGAACAGAGTCAAGCCCGGTGCAAATGGCAGACAATCCATGGTCTTGGTCGGTTTGGGTGAGGTATTCAGGGGGTGATCGGTGATGACACAGGGTCAAGGCGGCTCGTTGGGTTCGGCGCGCCAGCGAACCAGAGCGATTGGTTCAAGAGGGAGGAGACTCGGCTTTTTCGGTCAAAACCCGCGCGACCGCCCGACGATCCAATTTCATTTTGCAGGAACCATTCTCGTCAACGCGAATCGTGATGGTGTCGGCATCGTTCAGCGCCGAGACCACGCCGTGAATGCCACCGATCGTCACGATTCGGTCGTTCTTCTTGAGGCTCGACATTTTGTCAATTTCGGCCGCTTTTCGGCGTCGTTCCGGCGCCAACACCATCATGTAAAACAGCGCCAGCAGCCCGCCCATCAAGAGGAATGGGCTGTTGATGATCCGCTGCAACGGCGTCAGCTGAACTTCGGCGTCCGCCTGGGCGAGCAGGTCCATTCGAGTGAGAAGTTGAACAGCGATATCTCGCGGCGGTAACATGCGTGACGTTGGTTGACTGAGCGGGGGAACCGGAAACCGGCAGAAAGCCATGCGGTATCGTATGGGCTTGAAAAAATCGTCACAAGCCCATCCAACGTCATTCGTCCGCAGGCGCGGGTCCCGCCGTGCCACCCTCGAGCTTCGGCGGATCGCCCCGCCAACTCGGCCGCTTCCTCATCGCCTTGGGATGATGGAAATTGACCAGATGGGGGGCATCACGACCAGTCAATCGTTTGCCCATCGGGCGGCTAGTGAGGCGCACAACCGATGCCCTCAGCTTGTTTTCCCTCGCTCGATACTCTTCATCGATTTCGTATTCGACAGGCTGCCCCGCCTCCGGCGCCACCGCCCGACCCTGTCGTTCGCCTTGCCACGCGGATTTGTGAAAGAAGACGTCCTCACGAAAATCCTCGGCTTCGATAAACCCAAAATCGCCCTCAGGTCGAACGAACTTGACGCACCCAAGCCGCTTACGCTGAATGTGAAAAGGCTTTCTTTCCGGGGGATCTCGATCGGATTTCAATTCGATGTGACAACTGAGTTAAGAGCGGATGGTGGCCAAATGCCCAAGCATGGCTGACCGCCTCAGTTTAGCCAGGCGGCATCGGGTGTGTCAGCCGCACCGACCCATTTGGCCACGGTTGCCCCGGTAGCGCGGCGCACCACCAAGGGCCACAGGTCCTCGTCACGCGAGAATACGGTCTCAGCCGTCGCCGGCAACAAATGCCAGAACCCAGCGTCGATCTCCGCATCGAGTTGGCCCGCTGACCAGCCAGCATGCCCGACAATCAAACGATAGACCCCCTGCCGCTCACGAACCAATTGCTCGAGGTGGTTCCGCTGCGCCGCCACGTAGATGCCATCACCTGTCTGCGCCTCCGCGAGATCGGCCGAACCGTGCAGCGCAAGCACGGGCCCCGACAGAGGGCCACCGAAATGCACGGACCCCATTGCCCCAAGTGTCGGCGTCGACCCGGTCGCCGCGCCCACGAGCTGCTGAAGCCGGTCGCCAGAGGCAGGATTGCCGGGCCGTTCCCGAGCCGAGTCCTCCCCCGTTTTCGAATCCTCATCCCCGCCCAGAAGCTTCAATAAGTCGGTCGGGTGTGGGAAAATTGGCCGGTTGAGCATCACCCCGATCGCACCCTCGGCGTCGTGGTGCATCATCAGACAAACGCCACGAGCGAAAATCGGCTCGCTGACGAGAGTCGAGGCAACAATCAACTTTCCAACATGGGACTGGACCATTGCCAATCTGCCAAAATTTACGAAACTCGCACGCCACCAGCGCTGCCAACGTGGCAGCAAACCGATCACCACGATGAGTATGCAATTATCGCGCCCAGCAGGAATCGGGCCAACTGCGGCAGGTGCTTCGCGTGATCCGCCGTTTTGCTCCCGACCGCTTCACTCCTGCCCACGAGCGCACCACCTCGAGCCATCCATGACCCACCCGCCACTGCGAACCATCGACCAGATGAGAAAGGCCTACACGCTCGCCGGGCTGCACGAATCCGAAGTCGACGCCGACCCGATCACTCAATTTGCTCGCTGGTTCGAAGACGCCAAACGCGGGGACATTCCACCGTGGCTCGAACTCAACGCGATGACCCTTTCGACCGCCGACATGGGCGGCGCGGTGACCAGCCGTATCGTCCTGCTCAAGGGAGTTGAAAATGGTCGCTTCGTGTTCTTCACGAATTACACGTCAACCAAGGGAAAACAGATTGAACTAAACCCTCAGGTCTCACTCTGCTTTCTGTGGCCCCATCAAGAGCGACAGATTCGCATCCGCGGGCTCGCGTCGAAATCCACGCGGGAGGCGTCAATCGACTACTTCCATTCGCGGCCCCGAGGAAGCCAACTCGGTGCGTGGGTCAGCGAGCAATCGAGCGAAACGGACGGACGCGACTCGCTCGAACAGCGTTTGTCCGCACTGCAGCAACGCTACGGCGATGCCGAGGTGATTCCCTGTCCAGAACATTGGGGCGGCTACGCGGTCGACCCGAGGGAGATCGAGTTTTGGCAAGGACGCGAGAATCGGCTGCACGATCGACTCGTGTATCGCAAGCGAGATTCCCACTGGGCGCTCGTGCGGCTTTGCCCCTAACAGGCCCGTGCGGCTTTGCCCCTAACCCGGCAGCAACGGGTCATGGCATTGGGGCTCGCGTGACGGCAGGCGCGGTCGCCGGCAGGCCGGTCATTTTCCCGAATACCACACACCGCGGTGCCAGCGATGTTGCCGAAGATCCAGTAGCAGGTCCGGCGGAAGGTCTTGGTGGTCGCTCACGGCCGCATTCATTTTGGCCTGGTCCACGTTGCGAATCCCCGCGATCACCGTGCTCACCGCCGGCGGTGATAAGGCAAACTTGAGTGCGACATCGGCCAGTGAAGGGCGATCGGCAAGCTGATGCCGTGCGACATCCGCCGCGATCGCCTCGACTCTTTGGGCGCTCCGCGCCATCCGATCACCCGCGAAGTAGGCATGGCGAAAATCGGTCTCCGGAAAACGGTGGTCAGCCAAATACTTTCCTGTCAAAACGCCCTCGTCGAGTGCCACGCGAACGATCACCCCCGTGCCGGTCTCGAGGGCGACGGGGAACAGCTGCGCCACGGGCTCCTGTTCAAAGATGTTGAAGATCACTTGCACCACATCGACCAGCCCGTTGCGCATCAGCTCAATCACGCAGTTCTGGTCTTGCTCAGGGGTGCTAATCCCAATCAAGTCAATCTTCCCCTCGTCACGCAGTTGACGAAGCACCATCAGCGGCTGAGGATCGTCGTTCCAGGCGCGAGTCCAGGTGTGCAACTGCAATAGATCGAGCCGCTCGACGCCTAGGTTACGGAGCCTCTGTTCGACATTCTGACGGAGGTACGCCGCTCCGTAGCGATCTTCCCACCGGCAATAGGGTGATGGTGGCCATGGGCCCTCCGCCGGCGGCGTTTTGGTCGCCACAAAAACCGACTCACTTCGCTGCCTGAGGACTTCCTTGATCACGCGTTCGCTGCGACCATCCCCGTAGCCTTGGGCCGTGTCGATGAAATTGATCCCCTGATCGAGCGCCGCATGGAGCGCCGCGACCGACTGATCGTCGTCCTGACCGCCCCACTGACCACCCAGCGCCCACGCGCCGAAACCGATTTCCGAGACCATCGGACCGTTGCCACCCAATCGCCGTTGTTTCATCTGCTCACGGTCACCGTAAATTGAGTCGCCGGGAAATCGGGTTGATGGGCAATGGGGTCAACGGCGGAACGCGAGTGTGTCGGCCGCCGTACGGGCCAGGGCTACCCCTGACCAACGATTGGACAATTGCCCCGCGAGTGTACACGGCTTCGGGCTGGTGAGGCAGCCAGCTCGGGCAACACACGTCGCGGCGCCAGTCCCGCGGCCACCAACATCCGGCTCACGCCGGTCATCAATCGGTGCCACTGGTCGAGCAATTCCGGGACACCCCATCGCCCCATGTCCTCTCGCCCGAGCCCGCGTTGGCTGACAGTCACCGAGGAATCGAGGTGCAGCAGCGCCTCGAGCACCAAGTGTTCGCGGCGTTGCCGTTCGCTCAGCGACGGGTCATCGTAGATCCATGCGTGCGCGGACATCATTTCGTCGAACAACCTCATCGCGGCCTGTTCGGCCGACGCCGCGTCAATCACCAAATGATGCACACCACAACTTGCGTAGAACTTTGCCATCGAAAAATCGTCCATGATGGAGGAGACGTATCGCTTCTCGGCTTCGCCGATCACCGCACCCAGTCGGTGATGGTTTCATCTTCGGGTGGCCTCATGACACGGTTGGTCACTCCCATCCACCACTTTCCGCACTTTCCGATTTTTTTACCGGCCGGACGCGCGTGGACGCCTCACGCCGCAAAGGGCTTGCCGGTCGTGCCGAGAGGTCCGATAACGGGTGCTTCGCCGACGCGGCAAACCGGCTTCGGCTTGCAGACTTCGGTCGTCTACTCAAGTCCCCCCACGACGCGAACTTCCGCCATGTCCACCACCGATCCCTCCGAGAACCCGGCGCCCGAACCACGAAGCCCCCGAATCATTGTCGACGACGATTGGAAGGAGCAGGTTGAGCGTGAGAAACAAGCCGCCAAGGCGGCGGCTGCCGCGCCGACCCAGCCCGCGCCGGAAGTCACGCCCGAGACGACCGTCGAACCACTCACCGCCGATTCGGTGGCAAAGCCGACGAGCGACGAGCCAGCGAGCACGGCAACGCGGCCCGATCAGAACGCCGATCTACCACCGCCTCCCGAGGCATCCTTTGAAACCCTCGTTTCGATGCTGTTCACGCAGACGATGGCCGCGCTGGGGCAGTTCCCCGACCCCGATGGGTCAGCGCCCGAAATTAACAAACCTTACGCCAAACACTTCATCGACACGCTCGATATGCTGTCCGAGAAGACCAAAGGTAACCTTTCCGAGGATGAGGCAAAGCTGCTCAGCGAAGCCCTGCACACGCTGCGAATGGCTTTTGTCTCGATCCGTGCCAAACGCTAAAAGCCTATCCCCGGACGCAGCCGACCGATGAGATTCCTATTGATGATGGCGATGATCGCCAGCGGACACTCCGCGTGGTCGCAGATGATCACCGCACACCGTGGCGCATCGCACGACGCACCCGAGAACACGCTCGCCGCGTTCAAACTCGCTTGGGAGCAAGGTGCCGATGCCGTCGAAGGTGACTTCTACTTGACCGCGGACCGGCAAATCGTCTGCATCCACGACGCGGACACCAAAAGGACGACAGGAACCAAGCGGATGGTCGAGACGTCGACGCTGCATGAACTTCGCCAGCTCGACGCGGGTAGCTGGAAATCAACTCGCTTCGCCGGTGAAAAATTGCCGACCTTTGCCGAAGTGCTCGCCACAGTCCCGGCCGGCAAGCGTGTCGTGATCGAACTCAAAAGTGACGAGCGAATCGTTCCGAAGTTGGTCGAAGAGATCGAAACGCTCGCCCCCGACCCGAAGTCGCTGATGATCATCAGCTTTCACGCCGAGTCGATTCGCCAGTGCAAGTTGGCGATGCCTGAGGTCCAAGCCCACTGGTTGACGAGCTTCAAGCAGGACAAGAGCGTCGATGGCGTTTGGAAACCCACGGTCGATGTGATTTGCCAGACCGTTGCCCAGTGTGCAGCCGATGGCGTCGGCGTCAAAGGCCAGCGAGAAGTAGTCGATTCCTCCTTCGTCGCCGCGCTCGCCGCGGGCCAATGCCGCGAATTTCACGTCTGGACGATCGACGACCCGGACGAGGCAAGGTTTTTCGCTTCGCTCGGTTCGATCGGAATCACCACCAACCGCCCAGCGTTCATTCGCAAAGCCTTGGCGACATCCGGCCCTTAGTGATCCGTCCGCGTTGACCTCGCGACGAGGGGTCATCGCAAAAAGGGGGACAGGTATCCATTCCCGGAAAATGCGAGTGCGACCGGAACGAGAATACCAGCCGTAAGCGCAAGCGACCGGACCGAGAATACCAGCCGTAAGCGCAAGCGACCGGACCCACAGTCCGCATGCTCGCGCATGGCGGCTCGTATGGGAAACCGACCGGAACGACAGGCCGCCTCCTAAAATGGCGATTCACACCTAGTCGGGAAGCGTCGGATCCGCTTCGGTCGCGTGGGCGCTGCGATCCGGGCGTTGATGCTGCTTGAAAAATGCGACGATCAACGACGGCGCTTCCTTGGGGTACTGGTGATCACCGTCATGAATGAATGAAACCACCGGTGCTGAGACCGCCGAGGGGAAAAGCGTGCAGCGGGGATCGTCCTCCCATACCTGGCCGCTTGGTTGGCAACGATTGATTCGACGAACACCCTCCAGCGCCCTTTGCTGAGTCGCGAAAGGGACCACTTCATCCCGCTTGCCGGCAATGTGCAAACACGGCAGCGGCTTGCGGATGTCGAGCACGTTGCGGGCTCCTGCAGCCGACGGGGCGACCGCGGTCAGAACGTCGCCGCGGGCCGCCCAAAGCAGGTAGGTGAACCCTCCGCCGTTGGAATGTCCCGTCACGTAGACGCGGTTGGGATCAATGCCGTGCTCCCGTTTGACGGAATCGAAAACGGCGTCGAATAGACGCAGGTCTCGATCGGCTTGGTCGCCAATCGTTTTTTGCCACCCACTGCGGGTCCCCTCAGGATCGAATCGTCCCACGGTCGGTAATCCCTGGAGATAAACGACCACCGCTTCGGGCCAAAGGACATGAAGCCCGTAGGACCTTGCCACGTTGACCGCCTTCCCGCCATGTCCGTGAAAGCCAAACACCAAAGGCGGTGAATCGCGAAATTTCTCATCGGGCACGTGAACCAAACCTTCACGCACCTGGCCGTCGACGGTCCATCGCCGCGTCTCCAAATCCGCTGCCCCGACCTTGTCGCCCATTGAAGCGATCGCAATCCAGGCCACCGCAATCCAAACGGAAAAATGTCGACGGTGCATGACAGCCTCTTCGAAACAAAGTAGTGGATAAGCCGCGGAGACAACCGTCCAGCATAACCCAACGACGATAACCAACGATCACAGGTGTTCGCGCCGAGGCCCGCTGACCATCCGATGATCTCGGATGAAGAATCGCAGGGGCAACTCGGCCGCCGATCGAATCCCGATACGCGGTCGCTGACAAACCCGCGCGAGCCGAATCGAAGCGGCATCAAGAATCATGACTTCCGGAGACGTGATCAGGTCCACCGCGTCGTGCGACCGATCGATCCCCAAAGCCTGACAAAGCATCGCCGGCCCGCGGGTCAGCATCGTGATCTCCTCGCGGCCTCGGAGTCGCCGCATCACTTCGATCCCCCAGGTTGGTTCCAAAGCTCGGATCAACACCGCGCTGCCCACGCCCTCCCGCTGTGTGGTCGCATTGAGACAATACTTGGCATGAATGCTGTAGACGTACAACGTCCCGGGTTGCTTGAACATCGAAGCATTCCGCGGCGTCGGGCCGCGATGCGAGTGACTGGCCGCATCGCCGCGGGCCAGATACGCTTCGGTCTCCACGATCATCCCTCCAACCGGATCGCCATCGACGATGCGAATCAGCCACTTGCCCAAAAGACTGCGGGCGACGATTTCGGGAGGGCGGTTGAAGAAGCGACGTGAAAGTCGGTTTGGGAGTCGGGCGCTCATCGCAACGGATGCATCGTCGTGAGCGACATCGTCTTGCGAGCCCGCTGGGTGCTTCCGATCACTTCGCCGCCAATCCCGGGCGGGTGGATTCGTGTTCGTGATGGTCGTATTCTCGCGGTCGGCCATGTAGGAGAGGACGTGGCTACCGATGTTGTGATCGATCTCGGCGATGTCGCCATTTTACCCGGGCTGGTCAATGCCCACACGCACCTCGAATTCTCTTCGATGGAGACGCCGATCGGTGACCCGGGCATGGCCCTGCACGATTGGATCGGCTTGGTGCAGCGATCTCGAACGGATGCCGCGGCGGATCCCGCGGTCGCGATCGAGCGTGGACTTCAAGAGTGCCACCGATCGGGCGTGAGACTGGTCGGTGAGATTTCCACCACTCCTTGGCCAACGCTCGTCCCGGCCGAGCCCATGAGTGTCGAAATCGTTTCGATGGCCGAAGTACTCGGATTGTCACTCCCGCGTCAGACCGAAAGACTCGCGCTAGCGCGACGCCACCTCGAAACCGCCGCTATCCCAGGACGCCTTTCGCCAGGGATCAGCCCACACGCGCCCTATTCCACAACACCGCAAACGATCGAGGCCTGCGCCGCGTTGTCCCGAGACGCACGTTGCCCTCTAGCGATGCACGTCGCGGAGAGCCCTCACGAACGAGAACTGCTCGAACATGGCACCGGTCCGCTGGCCGAGGCGCTTCGGCAAATGGAGGTTTGGCAGGACGGAATTTTTCCCTGGGGCCATCAACCGCTCAAACGGCTTCTGAGAACTCTGGCCACGGCCGATCGAACGCTGCTGGTTCATGGCAATCATCTGGACGACGACGAGATCGACTTCATCGCCACTCAACCGCAGATGAGTGTGGTCTATTGTCCGCGGACCCACGCGTTTTTCGGACAACCTGAGCATCCGGTGGGAAGAATGATCCAGCGCGGAGCTCGTGTAGCTCTTGGAACCGATTCGCGTGCGAGCAATCCGGATCTAGCTCTCTGGAACGAGGTAGTTTGGCTGGGTCAACATCGCCCTGACCTCGAACCCATAAAGGCCATCGAGATGGCAACGAAAAACGGAGCCGACGCGCTGGGCCGACGCGATCTCGGGCGGATCGAGCCCGGTGGTCGCCCGGGGTTGATCACCCTACCGACCACCGCGAACACGATCGACCGATTGTGCGCGGACCTAATCCAGTCCACGCCGGCGTGGGTCGCGACCGATTAGGATACCGGTCGTGAAGAATTAAGCATTCATGACAGAAGGGACCAAGCATGAGAACGGTGACCAACGGCTCATCCCACCGGATGGTGATTTTGCTAGCTGTGATCGCGGCCGGCTGCCAGGACCGTTCGGGCGTCGTCGAACGGTTGACGCAACAACAGAAAGCGCAGGCTGAGAAGGCGGTGCTTGCGCCCGCGCCGGTCGATACCGACGCGTTCCGACAAGCCGCGGCGCGGGGTGACGCCCGTATGGTCGAGAAGTTCCTGTCCGAGGGCGTCGATACCGACGCGTTTGACGAAGATGGTCGAACATCGCTGCAACTGGCGGCGTTCGACGGACACTCGGACGTCGTCGGTTTACTGCTGGCGCGTGGGGCGGCGGTGGACCACCGCGACGGCTTCGGACGCACCGCGCTCATGTATGCCTCGACCGGGCCGCACGCGGCAACGGTTCAGTTGCTGCTCGAGGCCGGCGCCTCATCCAATTTGGTTGACAACCAGGAGGAGTTTACGGCGCTAATGTTCGCCGCCGCCGAGGGTCAGGTGGATGTTGTCAAACTCTTGCTGGCGGCCGGTGCCGACGCGAGTCTCAAGGATGTCGATGGCGACACCGCGCGTTCGTTTGCCGAGCAGAACGGACACGCCGAAGTGGTCGAACTTTTGCCGCAATGAGTGGGTTCACTCGTCGGTGACACACCCCTCGCTGGCGCTCTTGACGTTCTTGATGTACTTGTAGAGCGTCCCGCGAGTCACCTTCAGCGGTGGCGCGGTCCATGCGGCCGATCGCGATGCCAATTCCGACTCGCTGATATCGACATCGAGAGAGTTTGTTTCGGCATTGATCGTCACGCGGTCGCCACTGGTGACCAACGCGATCGGGCCACCGACCTGGGCCTCGGGCGTGATGTGCCCAACAATGAAACCGTGCGACCCGCCGCTGAACCGTCCGTCGGTTAACAACGCGACATCCTTTCCGAGCCCCGCGCCCATGATCGCGCTGGTGGGCGTCAGCATCTCGGGCATGCCGGGCCCTCCTTTGGGACCTTCGTATCGAATGATCACGACGTCGCCCTTCACAATCTGCTTCTGCTCAAGCGCGGCCAGCATCTCTTCTTCACTATCGTAGACCTTCGCCGGGCCGCTGAAATGAAGCCCTTCCTTGCCCGTGATCTTCGCCACGGCGCCCTCGGGTGCCAAACTGCCGCGCAGGATGCGGATGTGTCCGGTCTCCTTGATCGGATCGGAAAGCGGACGGACGATCTTTTGTCCCTCCTTCAAACCGGGCAAGTCGGCAAGATTCTCTGCAATCGTCTTGCCGGTCACCGTTAGGCACGACCCATCGAGTAGTCCGGCGTCCAACAGGTACTTCATCACAGCCGGGGTTCCGCCGACACCATGCAAGTCTTCTTGCACAAACAGACCGCTCGGTTTGAGATCGGCCAGCATCGGAATGCGGTCGCTGACCGACTGGAAATCGTCGATCGACAGTGGAACATCGACGCTGCGTGCCATCGCGATCAGGTGCAGCACGGCGTTCGTACTTCCTCCCAGCGCGATCACGACAACCATTGCATTCTCGAAGGCCGCGCGGGTCATGATGTCGCGTGGCTTGATGTCGCGCCGCAGCAGTTCGGCAATCGCCTCGCCCGCGCGCCGGCATTCGTCCTGTTTGTCAGGGTCCTCGGCGGGAATACTCGACGAATAGGGAAGAGACATTCCGAGCGCCTCGATCGCCGACGCCATCGTGTTGGCCGTGTACATCCCGCCGCAGGCCCCGGCACCCGGACAACTGTGTCGCACGATCGCCTGCCGCTCTTCTTCGCTGATCTGCCCCGCGATGTACTGACCATAACACTGAAAGGCGCTGACGATGTCGAGCGTCTGCCCGCCGTGATGTCCCGGCTTGATCGTGCCGCCGTAGACCATCAGGGAGGGACGGTTGAGCCGCCCCATCGCGATCAAACATCCCGGCATGTTCTTGTCACATCCGGGAATCGCGATCAGCGCGTCGTACCACTGACCACCCATGATCGTCTCGATCGAGTCGGCGATCAGATCGCGACTTTGGAGGCTGTAACTCATCCCCTCCGTTCCCATCGAGATCCCGTCCGAGACCCCGACGGTGTTGAATCGCATGCCGATCATTCCCGCGGCGACGACCCCATCCTTGACGTGGCCGCCAAGGTCGAGCAGGTGCATGTTGCAGGTGTTCCCCTCGTACCAGACACTTCCAATGCCGACTTGCGGCTTGTTCATGTCCGACTCGGACATCCCGGTTCCGTATAGCATCGCCTGCGACGCCCCTTGGCTCTTGGGCTGCGTCACTCGTCGGCTGTATTGATTCAGTTCTGGCATGGGATCGGCAAAAGGGGGCAGGATCGTTGATGGAGTGGCGATCGCGAGACACCACGTGGCACCGCGGCGATCGGACGGGGGCACGTAGTGTGACTCGACAGGGACGAGCTGACAACGGTTCGCCGACCGCCTCAGCGGCACATGCCAGACTCTTCCCAAATGAACGAATCCACACGGCGGACGGGTCGATTTGTCCAGTTTTTTCGCTTGAAGCCAGACTCGAGACGAACCAGTCGCCTTTTGCCGCGTATGTTTGCCTTAGTCTCTCTATTGCCACCCAAGGAGGTTTTGATCCCCTTTGAGTCTCGAGTACTGCCGTCGGGATGCCCTACATCCGCTAGCAGATTCCCTCTCGAGGCCGGAAGTCGTTCGTTGTCTGGCGTTCTTCACGCCGAATCGTTTCGGTCCCGTGATCGCCGGAGCATTCCTCACCCTAGCGGAGTTTCGTAATGAGAATTGAGCTTGGAGGAAACCTTCACCTATCCCAAACCGCGCGAGACCGGATCCGGGAGCGTGTCGAGCGGAAATTAGCGAGATTTGAGAGCATTCTGAGGGAGGCGAGCTTGATGATTGACGATATCAATGGCCCGCGAGGTGGAGCAGGAATCCGGCTGGTCATTCGAACGCGTTTGAATCGATTGCCCGACGTCGTGATCGAAGAAACCGCATCTTCGATCGGTCGGGCCTTGGCGGGACTCGATCGTGCGGTTTACAACATCAATCGTGTGATTCACAAACGCCACGACCGAAGGCGACGGCAAGAGCCGCTCGCGGGTGAGCCGGATGGCCTGGCGCATGCCGGTTAAATGGTCGGCTGGCGCGTTCCGGTGAGAATCCGCCTACCGTCCTCGGTTGTCGATGGCCGCCGATGCAACTGATCCGATCTCAAAAGTTGTTCACCGTTGCGTATTCGACTTGCGAAACTTCCCGCTGACGTGCCCGATGACGCAGCGGGAACCGCCGTCGTGATCGATGTGCTCCGCGCCACGACCGTGATCACCACCGCTCTTGCCCACGGGGCTGATTCGGTCGTAACGTGCGGAGAGGTTGACCAAGCCTTGGAGCTCGCCACCGAGCTTCACTTCGCTGCCAACTCCGGTGGCGACGTTTTGCTTTGTGGTGAGCGACATTGCCGTCGCATCGAGGGCTTTGATCTGGGCAACTCACCGTCGGAGTACGACGCACAGCGAGTGACCGGAAAAACGCTCGTGATGACGACGACCAACGGGACCCGCGCACTCGCAGCCGCGTCCCGGTTTGAAATGGTTTGTGTCGCCTGTTTCGGAAACCTCTCCGCTTTGATCGATCGGCTCCGCTCTCACCCGCAGTTGACGATCATCTGCTCGGGAACCGATGGTGAGCTGACTGAAGAGGATCTGCTTTTGGGTGGTGCCATTGTCCATCGATTGACGACCGCATCCCCAACCCAGGATTGCTGTGATTCGAGTCGCGAGGCACTTGCTCAGTGGCGCGACGCTGTGGCGTCGCCCCAACCACTCGCCCAGCGTCTTCAACAAACGCTTGGCGGCAGGAACCTCGTCGCCGCAGGGTATAGCGATGACATCGAGTTTTGCGCGAAGGTCGATTTCACACGCGTGGTCCCGATCGTTACCCATCGAGCACCGCTGACGTTGCGGCGCAGCGAGGCGTCTCATTTGCCGTGACCGTGGCCGCCAGCACCTCCGGCTGCCCCCGATCCGCCATGCGGACCCTGGTGATTGGGCAGGTGGGCGGGTAACTGAAAACCCTCGGATTCGAGCATTCCCACGAGGTCGATCACCTCCTCGCGAGTGAGCACGTCGACCAACTCGGCGGGCATCGACGAGACTTTCGACTCGCTTCTGAGTTCGATACTCGATTTCTTGATCGTCCGTGTCTGCTCAGGCGTCAAGAGATTGGTGATCACTTCAATCAACTCTTGATCCTCGGAATGAATCATCCCGGTCACGACCTGCCCCGAATCAAGCAGAAACCGCCACGACCGATACTTTTCGTGGATCTCCGCTGAAGGCTCGAGAATCTGACGCAGCAGTTTTTCACCCTGAAAGCGTTTGCGAACGTCGGTCAAATCGGGGCCCAGGTTGATTCCGTGCCCGCCCAACTGATGGCATTGATTGCACCGCGCCTTCTCGAACGCCTGCATCCCTCGCATCACCCTGGTCTCATCGTGCGACGTCTGGAGACCGACGAAATCTTGCATCGTCCAGTGCTGGACCACCTTCGGCGCGGCCTGTTCCAACATCGCCGGTACGTCGGCCAAGTCCTCGGCGACGATCATCTGCCCCTTCATCACGACCCAGTGTCCCGGGAACGTGCACACGTACGGATAGATTCCGGGTTTTGCCGGCGCGCGAAACCGGAGCACATGCGTCTGTGTCTTGCGAGTCGGCCCAATCATCGGCGTGGCTCGAAGGATCAGCGATCTTTTGTCCTCGGGAATGAAATCCGAGTTCGCATTGGCCGGATCGCGCGCCATCTCATTGGCAGCCATGCCGACCTCTTCCAGCGCTCCGGGACGAACGATGAGCAGGTTATGATCGGTCGCATCAGGATTGGTAAAAATCAATTTGACGCTCTGGCCGGTCGTCACCGCAAATTGTTCGAGCGTGTACTTTATTTTTTCCGGCAAACAACCGATTCGG
>JBGTCJ010000154.1:0-4294 GCA_041748895.1 Pirellulaceae bacterium | reverse complement strand
CACCAGCCCCGTCCGCGCCATTTCCTTGGTCGTGATCCCGCCGGCGGCGAAGACGATCACGTTGGGGGCCGTCGCGACGGGTAGCATGAACGCACACGAGGCGCTGATCACCCCGGGAATCATGATCGAAACAGGATCCTGTCCCGTGGCGATCGCCAGCTCGCCGAGAATGGGCAGCAGGAGGGTTGCCGTTGCGGTGCTGCTGGTGATTTCCGTCATAAACGTCACCCGCAGGCAGACACCCGCAATGATCAAAATCGGTGGCGCTCCTGCGAAGACCGCCAATTGGTTTCCGATCACCTTGCTCAGACCGGTCACCTCAAACCCATCGGCGAGCGCCAATCCGCCACCGAACATCAGCAGGATCCCCCAGTGGATTTTGGTAGCCGTTGGCCAATCGAGCAATCGCGCGGTGGGTAGGCTGGCGTTGGGCAACGACGTCGTCGCATTTGCGTTCGCGATCGTCGGATCAGCACTGGCGGCCGGCGATCGGGCATCCGCGAAGGGTGCCGTGTCTTCTCCGACTTCGCTGTTCCGCCGTTCCGGTGGATCCCCACGCGGGCAGAGGAACATCGCCATTGCGGCGGCGATGGCAACGGTCGTGTCGCCAATCAGGGAACTCTCCGAGAGCGCCGTCGGCAATAGGCCGGACCACCCTCCCCACGGTCCCGTTCGAAAAATCCAGGCCAATGCGGTGACCGCGAACACGGTCAGGACGCGTCGTTCGGAGGGTCGCCATGGCCCCGGATGGGGAACGTCGATCCGGCTTGTGGTGCGCACATGGATCGTCAACCACCACCAGACCAGTGGCAACAGACACATCACGATGGGGAGGGCGATCATCATCCACTGGCCAAAGCCAAAGCGGATACCGTATTGCTTCTCGACAAGCCCCATGAAGATCACATTGGGCGGCGTTCCGATCGGGGTGCTCATACCGCCGATGCTGGCGGAGTAGGCGATTCCCAGCAGTAACGGCACTCGAAGGTTCGGATCCTTGGCTTGACTCAAGACCGCCAGCGCGATGGGTAGGATCATCAGGCAGGCCGCGGTATTGCTGATCCACATCGAGAGCAAGGCGGTGGCTAGCATGAACGCCAAAACCAATCGCTTGCCACCGTAGCCTCCCACCAAATGGACCATGGTTAGCGCGATGCGGCGATGGGCGCCGACACTTTCCATCGCCGCTGACATGAAGAAGCCACCCATCAGTAGCAGGATCATCGGGTGCCCGTAGGCCGAGGCCGTCTGTGATTCGGTGAGCACACCGGTGGTGGGAAACACGACCAGTGGTACCAAGCCGGTGACCGCAATCGGCAGGCATTCGAAAATCCACCACAGCGCGCAAACGATGGCGACCCAACAGCAGATGGCGGCGGCTAACGATAATCCGCCCGAGTGGGCTATAATCGCAACCACGGTCGCCAAGACCGGTGCAATCCTCAGCATCCATCGGGAATAGTCGGTCGCCATGCGTTATTGCCGTTTCGGTCTTGGAACGAACTCCCCCACTCGAACGAGCCCTAGACGATGACGTCACGAAGAGAGTTTATCGCTCACATCGTAGCCGCTTCGGCGGCGCTGAGTGTGTCCCAATCGGGCACTGCCGCACACGCGGAGGAGGCGCCCCCGCGTCTTCGAAAATCATTAAAGATCGGGATGGTGAAAGTGCCCGGCAGTTTGACCGATCGATTCGCTGCGGCGCGTCAGGCGGGATTCGACGGCATCGAACTCGACGCTCCCGGCTTTGAGGTCGCCGAGGCCAAAGCTGCCACGCAGGTTACCGGATTGCCGATCGATGGCACGGTCAATGCGACTCATTGGAAGATCCGCCACAGCGACCCGGATCCGGCGGTGAGGGCGGAGGCGCTGCGCAGTGCCATCGAAGGTCTGAAGGCCACCGCGGAGGTTGGCGGTGAAACCATGCTGCTTGTTCCCGGCCACGGTCAGGACGGAACACCGGAGGAGGTTTTTCAGCGGGCGGTTGCGAACATTCGCTTGGCGATCCCCACGGCCGAGGAGGTCGGTGTCAAGATCGCGATCGAAAACGTGTGGAATCATTTTCTGTATGACCATCAAGGCGATGCGAATCAGACAGCCGAGGAGCTCGCGCGATTCATTGACGCTTTCGACTCGCCGTGGGTCGGGGTGCAGTTCGATATCGGCAATCACTGGAAGTACGGCGACCCGGCTGAGTGGATCCGGACGCTGGGACCGCGAATCATCAAACTCGACATCAAGGGATTTTCCAGAAAAGAAGATCGATTCAAGCCGATTTCGCAGGGAGATATCGATTGGCCCTCGGTGCGGCAGGCGCTCATCGATATCGATTTTCGCGGTTGGGTCGCCGCGGAGGTCCAAGGCGGTGACGCGGCGTACCTCGCCGGTGTCGCTCGCGAAATTGATGAGGCTTTGATCAACGAGTGAACTCGCACGAACCGACTTCTTCGCAGCCAGTCCCCACCGTTGCCCCGTGCCACGTTAGCGTGATGACGGATGAGGTCGTCCAGTGGCTTCGTCCCCAATCTTGTTCGGTCCTGCTGGACGGCACGTTCGGCGCCGGAGGGCATTCGCAGGCGTTGGCGACGCGGATGGCCGCGGGCGGGAGAGTGATCGCGATCGATCGAGATCCCGCCGCTTTGGAGGCGATGGTCGTGCCGGCGGCTATCACGTGGACCGATCTTCCGCTGGTCGTCCACAACCTGTCCTACCATCACGCCGCCGAGGTGCTCGCGGAGGAACAGGTCGCGGCGGTCGA
Organism: Pirellulaceae bacterium; assembly: GCA_041748895.1. GTDB lineage: Bacteria > Planctomycetota > Planctomycetia > Pirellulales > Pirellulaceae > UBA6163. The sequence continues at coordinate 1,536 of JBGTCJ010000154.1, read as the reverse complement.
CGGGATTGTCTTGGACCTTGGTTTGTCGAGCGACCAGTTGGCTGATCGCCAGCGTGGATTCAGCTTCTCCGCCGATGGGCCGCTTGACCTACGCTTCGACCCTCGGCAGGGGCAAACCGCGCGAGACTTCCTCGCCCAGTCGACGGAAAAAGAGATCGCCGATGCGATCTATCAGTTTGGTGAGGAGCGGTACAGTCGGCGGATCGCTAAGCAGATCGTTCTTCGCCGTTCGCAAAAGCAACCCGTCAAGACCGTCAGCGAGTTGGTTGAGATCTGTCGGCGATGTGTCCCGCGGGCCAAGAACCACGACATTCACCCGGCCACACGGACGTTCCAGGCGCTGCGGATCGCCGTCAATCACGAATTGCAGATCCTCGCGGCCGCGCTTCGTGATCTCCCCGAGATCCTTGCTCCTGGCGGCCGCTTTGTCGTGATCAGCTTTCATTCGCTCGAGGATCGAATGGTCAAACAGGCCTTTCGAGATGACGCACGACTGGAGGTTTTGACGCGCAAGCCGCTGCGACCAACCGACGCCGAGGTCGCCGCCAATCCGAGGAGTCGCAGCGCCAAGATGCGAGTCGCCGAGAAGAGGGAGGCGGCAAGCGATGAACTTCGATTTTGAGGACCCCAGCGCCGATGATGGGGGTTTCACGGGGGTGGGTAGGGCCGCCGGGGACTCGGATCAACACTGGATGCGCGAAGCGATCGCGCAGGCCCGAATCGCCCGTGAAGCGGACGAGGTTCCCGTTGGCGCCGTTGTTGTTCGCGATCAGCGGGTGATCGGCGTCGGTTGCAACGGTCGAGAGGGGTTGAAGGATCCGACGGCACACGCCGAGATGATCGCCATCACGCAAGCCGCTGCGACGATCGACGATTGGCGGCTCGAGGGTTGTACGCTCTATGTGACACTCGAACCTTGTGCGATGTGTGCTGGGGCGATCGTCCTGGCGCGAATCCCAAGGGTCGTTTTTGGGGCCACAGACCCCAAGGCTGGTGCGGTGGTGAGCCTGTACCGATTGCTGGGGGACGCTCGCCTGAATCACCGCGCCGAGGTCGGCTCGGGGATTCTGGCGGACGAATGCGGTCGATTGTTGACCGAGTTCTTCTCCCGCATGCGGTCGTTGGGAAAGAAGTGACCCAAATTACCCGGGTTCCCGAGCCGGTTCGATGGCGGCTCGCTGCGGCATAAAGTGTGACGATTTTAGCGGATTGCCAGGCAAACAAAGTTCATCCCACGGCGAAGGACTGACCGATACTACCGGCACAACCCAATCTGATGTCGGGATTCGGATGGCCGCGTGGCAGCGATGTCGCGCTTTTGGCACTTCGATGATCGTAGTCCGATTCGGGTTCTCGGGACGACGGGTCCGTGGGGGCAATCCTGCCAAGGGCGAGTACGAACTGCCGCTGGCGGATTCGTTGTTGAACCGACAACGCGGGTGGCAAAATATCCCATCTCGAAAACGAACGCAAAACGGTGGAACCAACCATGTCGGTAAGGAAGCTTGGTCTTGCCCTGGGGCAGCGAGTTAATTC
>JBGTCJ010000153.1:0-2634 GCA_041748895.1 Pirellulaceae bacterium | reverse complement strand
ATGCATGAGCAACTCCCACCCCAAACAAGCAACACCTGATCACCCCATCCACGAACTGATCGCCAGCCGATTCAGCCCGTATTTGTACGAGCCACGAGGTATCGAACCGGCCAAGCTCCTCGCCTGCCTCGAAGCGGGGCGTTGGGCGGCATCGAGCTACAACGAGCAGCCGTGGGTGTTCATCGTGGCTCGGAGAGAAGACGAAGAAGCTTTTCAGACCATGCTCGGTTGCTTGAGCGAGCCCAATCAGGCCTGGGCGAAAGATGCGGGCGTGTTGATGCTGACGGCCTATCGAACGACATTTTCCAAGAATGGCTCTCCCAATCGCGTCGCCTTTCACGATCTCGGGCAGGCGGCGGCGCATTTGGCGCTTCAAGCCACGGCCGTTGGGCTGCAGGCTCATCAGATGGCGGGTGTTGACCTCTCTCAGGTACGCAAGCTCTATCAACTGAGTCAGGATCTCGAACCGGCCACAGCGATCGCGTTGGGGTATGCCGACTTGAGCGAGCCGGGGACTGACGATGAGATGGGGAAGCGAGACATGGCGCCGCGGACGCGTCGGCCGCTGAGTGATTTCGTCTTTCACGGTCCGATAGGGCAGGCACTTTGAGCCCGACCGAACCCTTGGAATGGACTTTGGTTTGTAGAGCAAGTGGGATGGCCGTCGAGAAACGTCGCGGTTCGTGCCAGACAGAAAACAAGACGGTTTACCTACGGGGTTCTGATCATGAGTAGCTTCATCCGTCGTGTCGTGTGCGCCGCGGCGGCGCTCATTGCGGTTGCGAACTTCGCCATCGCGCAGTCCACCCACGGATCATCGCCGACGCTCGACCGCACCACGCTTCCGATCGCCGAGCCAACCCAGGAGCCGATCACGGAGCTGGATGTCCGCGACACGAAACCGCCGGCTCGGTTTGAGGTAACGGCACCGCAGGGTGCCCCCAACGTTTTGATCATCCTTATCGACGACCTTGGCTTTGGCGCGACATCGACGTTCGGCGGTCCGATTCCGACGCCAACTCTCGATCGGCTTGCAAAAGGCGGTTTGCTATACAACAACTTCCACACCACCGCGCTCTGTTCACCGACTCGCGTGGCACTGAAATGTGGGCGCAATCATCACACCGCCAACGCTGGCTCGATCATGGAAACGGCCACCGCGTATCCAGGCAACACCGGCGCCATTCCCAACAGTGTCGCACCGCTTGCTGAGATGCTGCGACTCAACGGCTACAGCACCGGCGCGTTCGGCAAGTGGCACGAAACCGCAGCTTGGGAAACCAGCGTTTCCGGCCCCTTTGATCGCTGGCCGACGCATCAGGGCTTTGACAAATTCTATGGCTTCATCGGCGGTGAAACCGACCAGTGGTCTCCGCTGATCTTCGATGGTGTTGTCCGCATCAATCCACCGCTCAAGGAAGGGTATCACTTCACCGAGGACATGACCGACCAGGCCATCAACTGGATCAAGGCGCAGCAATCGTTGACGCCCGACAAACCGTTCTTCGCCTACTTTGCGACCGGTGCCACGCACGCGCCGCATCACGTGCCCAGGAACTGGATCGAAAAGTTTCACGGCCAGTTCGATGCTGGGTGGGACGAAGTTCGTCAGGCAAGTTATGAGCGTCAGAAGCGAGCGGGAGTCATCCCCGCCAACACCCAGCTTCCGCCACGCCCGGCCGACATCAAAGCTTGGGACGCGCTAACCGACGACGAGCAAAGACTCTTTGCACGGCAAGCCGAAACCTTCGCAGGTTTTGCAGGACACACTGACCATCATATCGGTCGTCTCGTCAATGCCATCGAAGCGATCGGTGAGATGGACAATACGCTCATCTTCTACATCGCTGGCGACAATGGCTGTAGCGCCGAAGGCGGCATGGTCGGTATGTTCAATGAGATGACCTATTTCAATGGGGTTCAAGAGAAGGTCGAGGACTTGATCCCGTTGATCGATAAGTGGGGCAGCCCAGAGACCTTCCCACACATGGCAGCCGGCTGGGCGGTCGCGTTCGATTCGCCATTCAGCTGGACCAAACAGGTCGCTTCGGATTTCGGTGGCACACGCAACGGTTTGGTGGTCCATTGGCCCCAGGGAATCGAAAAGGGCGGTGGCCTGCGGCAGCAGTTCAGCCATGTCATCGACGTTGCACCCACCGTGCTCGAAGCCGCCTCGTTGCCCGAACCCAAGGTGGTCAACGGCACGCCGCAAACGCCGATCGAGGGGACCAGCCTGCTTTACACATTCAACGCTCCCGACGCGCCTGAACGTCACAACACGCAGTACTTTGAAATCTTTGGCAACCGTGCGATCTATCGCGACGGTTGGTTCGCGCGGACGATTCATCGTGCTCCATGGAACACCGGAATGCAAAAGCCGCTCGCGGATGACGACTGGGATCTCTACAACGTGAATGATGACTTTAGTCTTGCAAATAACCTTGCCACTGAATATCCGGACAAGCTCGAAGAGATGAAATCGCTGTTCATGGCGGAGGCGGTCAAGTACAAGGTGCTGCCAATCGACGACCGCACCATCGAACGCGTCAACCCCGCAACCGCTGGTCGACCCGACCTGATGGGAACACGCACGTCGCTTACGTTGTACGAAGGCATGAACGGCATGATGGAGAA
>JBGTCJ010000152.1:0-15780 GCA_041748895.1 Pirellulaceae bacterium | reverse complement strand
CCCTCGAGGTTTCCAAGCACTCGCTGCAGCTCATCGGCAACGCGATCGAATTCGGCCAACAAGTCACGCTGCTGCTCAACCGCCTGCTCAACCGTCTCGCTGGCCGAATTTCCCTCGCCGCCACCTTTACCGGCGCCGCCGAGCAATGTGGTCACGGGTAGCCGCAGTGGCGAAGCACCGTTTTTTTTCTTGGAATCAGCCGTCTTCGATTCGTCGGACGTCGGTGGCTGCTGAGATGATTCGAGATCGACCAGCGTCGGTGCTGGCTCGGGTTTCGGCTTGCCCTGATCGTCTGCTGGCTCAGCCGATTTTCCCGCTCCCCCACCGGCGCGCACCGTCCCAACCGCCGGAGCGCCGCGATTCGAATGCGCGGATTTGGGGGCCTCCGACGCATCGGCCAACAGGTCGGCCACCGAAGGCATTCGATTGGCCGCGATGTCCTTCAAAATCTGAAGCATTTCAGACCAGGATTCGAGATAGCCCACACCGAACTCTGGGTTGCGGCTCGCCTGTCGAAGAAGTTCATCACCCAATCCCGTGAGGCCGTTCAAACGACGGCCATTGGCCCGCTCGGCCGCCGCCGAATCGGCAATCTCGCGACGAATCTCGGGCCGATCGAGTTGCTCGGGCGACAATTCGCGGAGTCGTTTGTTGGTTTCATGCAACTGGCGTTCACGATCGCGGACCTCGAGGCTTTCTCGATGCCATTTACTCAACTGCTCGACCAGCCAAATCGCATGCTGATCGGGGTCGAGGACGTACAACAGACTTGGCGCCGAATAAACCCTCTCGCGTCCCGGAAAATAGTCCTCGACGTAGACGCGCAGGAGAATCGGCTGGGGCCGGATTCCCAGTGACACCGCTGAAAAGGTGCCGATTGCAGCGAGCTGGTCGGCCTCGGGGCCTCCCGCCGCGAGTATCCGTTCGCCGCCGGCTTGCTGAGATTCCGGAACGTCGGCAAGCGATTCCCACGCGAGTCCAACTTGACGAACACCGAAATCATCACGAGCCTGGATCTGAAACGTCAACTGCTCGGAATCGAGTACGACCGCCCTTCGCGGCAGACCCTCAATCGCCACCGCAGGCGATTGGTCATCGCGAGCCGAAAGGGTGACGGTCAGCGGCTCTCTGCCACTGAGCCCGAATTCATCCTGCCAATCAAACTGCAACGTCCTTGACTCCTCGACGGTCAACGGAAGACTCGAGATCTTCGGGCCCTGCGGGGCGTGAGGCAGATGATCGACATGTCCGGTGGCCAACGAACGGTTGGCCGTGACGGCGAATACGGCTTCAGAGCCTTTGACCAAAGAGACGACACCGCCACGGACATCCACCTGTTTGCGTTCGGGCCGCCCGAGGTATTCCGGCAACGCGACCATCGCCTCGATCGCCGTCAGCTCCGGTCGCAACGTCGGCTCGACGCGTACCCACTGGATCGCGTCGCCGACGCGCACCCGAAGGTCGGTGGACTCGACCAGCGGCGGAAGAGCGAACGCGTAATGACCTTCGGGCTGCAGCGGGGCTCGCAGCGGTTCGAGTCGACCCACCCTCAGCTCGCCTTCGGCGGGCCGTCGACGAGTCGATTCTGATAGCGGCACCGTAAGCTCGAAGGGCTCGCCGTGCGGCACGATCAATCGATCGGGCAATGGTGTGAAGGCGGCAAATGTGTATCGGGGGATGTCACTCCAGGGGGCCACCAATCGCAGCGCCGCGTTGCCGGCAGCAGCTGGAAACCACGCAGCCAACCCGACAACGATCATCCCAATCATCGCTGCCAAAGCCATCCAGAACCGATGCCGCGCCGGTGGCGTCGCGTCACGAAGGTCCCGTCGCGAGGCGTCAACAGCAACCTGCGCCACGGCGGCCTCGCACAACGCCGGAGAACGCGACTGCTCCGAGGGACTTCGCACCAATTCGATCACCCCCAGCAACTGGTCGCCCAAGCGAGGCATCCGCCGCGCAAGCAACTGCGACAATTGATCGGGCCGCCGATAACGCCACACCCAGCGGTGGATTTGTAATGGAAGAGTCGCACCGGCGGTCAGCGCCGCAAGGAAAATCGCCCAACGAATGCCCGCCGGAGTTTCAATCAGCCGATCGAGAATGAACAGCGCAAGAAAAGCGAAGCCCAAACCGCAGAGCATCGCGGCAATGGCCTCCGACAACTTGATGCGCCACACGGTCCGGCGGTATTCGCCCAATTGCCGCCCAAGCGAATCGGGCAACATCAAGGATCGCGACGAACTTTGGTAACTCATATTAAATCAACCCCACCCATTTGCGGCCAACCCAGAAAGCTCCCAATAGCCCGGTCATCATAGCAACCATCAGCGGGTGGCTCCAAAGCTGGACACGGCGCAAAACGGGAGGCGGCTCCGGCAACGCAGTTACCGCTTCGATGATTTCGTCCAGTCGCTCGACATCCAGCACTTTTCCGCCTGTCACTCGGGCAATCTCGTCCAGCACTTCGGGTCGTGCCGGGCGGCCTACACGCTCGCCCAGTTCGCCGTGAACAAAAAAAGTCGACTCCAACGTCGCCCCGGTCTGCGTGCAAAGGAGTGTGACGCGGTGTTCGCCGGGCTCGTCGGCAACGTGCGTCCCCATGTAAGCACCCCACTGATCACCGGTCGAGGTCAAACGAATGGTATGCCCACGGCCCGACGGGGCAACGATTCGAACCGAGACGTCGCCACCCTGAACCGGTTCGCCTGTCGCGTCCATCACCGTCGCCCTCAGAAGAACGTTCTGGCGAAGTTGGGGTTGATCCGGCGAATGATACAATCGCATCGTTTCGCCCTTGGCCATGTTGCGGGCATACGCCATCCAGCGAACGACCTGGCCCCAGAACCGATAATGATAAAGGTCCTCGACTCCCTTTCGCCAGCGCCAGGCTCCATCGGTTCCCATGAACAACACCTTGCCGGCTCCGAAAGTTCGCGTTGCCAACAGCGGCAATCGCCCGTACTGGTTCGCCACATCCTTGTGGACGGACAACACCTCGCTTCCGGCGCGCGCGCGGACCACGGGCGCGTACCACTGGAAGCCCGGCAGTCCTTCCCAGACGTCTAAATTCTCTTCCTGCGAATCGGCCAGCCGAGTCAGCAAACTACGCCGCCCCGTCTCGGTCAAGGCGAGTTGGCTAGGCGTCCGAGAACCCCAGCCTCCGGGCTGCGCCGGATCCAGCACGACCGGGAGCAGGTCCTCCAGATCACTCTCGAGAAAGGACAATTGGCGTCCCAGCACCCCGGGCATGAAGACCAACCCACTGGCTTGGTGTTCGACCACACCGCGCAGCAATCGGCACTGCTCCGCGGTCAATTGTCCCTCATCGATCCCAACATCTCCGAGAAAAATTACATCGTACTGGCCAAGTTCATCGAGCCCGCTGGGAAACTCCTTGATGTAGTCACTGCTGCCCCCACCAACCTTGCTCATGCCGGGATGAAGCAGCAAGCAGGACAACTGCACCCCGGGGTCGCGTGACAGTGCGTTTCGCAGGTAGCGATACTCCCAGCGGGGCATCGTTTCGACCAAGAGCACTCGCAATTGTTCCTCTCGGATCGCGATCGGCGCGACCTGTTCGTTGTTGTCCGATAGCGCCTCCTCGGGATTTGGTGGGATGGTCAGCGTCAACGTGTAGTCGCCTGTCGACTCGGGCTGCCACTGAATGAATTGTTGGGTTCGTCCCATCGCCGCGATGGTGACTTCCTTGGCCACGGTTTGCCCGTCCGACGTCCGCAAAGTTACCGTCGTGTCGTAATCCCGCGGCAATGAACTCTCGACCGTAAAAGGGATCCGCACCGATTTGTTCACCACGCCGAATGTCGGCGCGTCGAGACTCACCAGTTCCACATCGGGCAACCGCACGGGGCTTCCCACCGGAACAACGAATACGGGTATGCCACGGGTCTTCAACCTCGATGCGGCTTGAACCGGAGGCGGACCCTCGTTCCAATCGCCGTCGGAGAGCAGCACCACCCCGCGGAGGTTGGTGTCGCTGGCCGCGGCTTCGGCCAGCGGCCCGTAGAGGTCCGTCGACGACAACGAATCGCTACCGGGAAAGGCTTGGAGCCGGATATCGACTTGGCCACCAATTGATTGCCAAAACTCCGACTGCGTCAGCGGGCCGATTGCATCCTCGCGCGAACGAGGTGACGCGACGTCGACGTCGCCCGATGCGACATCCCGAGTCCGCATGCTCGGCGAAGCATCCCAAAGCACCGCGATCGACGGACGCTGTTCGGGCCGATAGTGCTGAACCCACTCGGGTTGATTCAGCATCCAAACACCGAGCGCGACCGCGGACCATCGCATCAACTCCAAGCCGCCGACGGCACGTTGCCAACCACTGCGTCGCCACGCGGCCCAACAAAGCAGCGCGGTCAAAGCCAGCACGGCGATCGAAAACGCCAACGACCAGGGTGTCCAAAGCAAGGTCAACATTTGCGTTCGGCTCATGGGGCGGGTACCCCATCGCGGCCGCGGCGAGGCATCGATAACCCCGCCTCAAACATCATTGCCACAATCATGGCCATCACAACCGGCCGCCAGACTTCCTGCACGAGCCCACCCCCGCGGCCGATTTCGGTGTCGACGCGGGTAAAGTCGAGGTCCCTGAACAATTCGGCCAAACGCTCAGGGGCTACCGTCGACGGTTCGTCTTCCTCGGCGGGTCGGTTGACAGCCAACAAACGTTCGCCATCGGCGTAAACGCCCGGCTGATACAAATACTCACTCGACAGAGCTGAGGACTCCCCGGCCAATTTCCGCCATGTGTCGGTCGACGCCGCCTGACCCTCCACCCATTCCGATTCCGCCGTGTCCTCGCCGCGATCACGACTGGGTTCGACAGGTCGCCTGATCGTTCGACCAGCGTCCCACTGATGGGTATTTCCTAGCGCCGCCGCACCAGCGGCAAGGGCTCGCTGGACCATCACGTAAAACACGACACCATCGGCAGCCAGCGAAGAATGCTCGCCTGCCGGCGTGGTGCCGAAAAAATAAGCCGCACCGGTTCCGCTCACAACGCGGCCCACCAGTGGCTCGCCACCGCCGAGCGTCGCCAAGGGCGTGAACTCTCCCTCGAGACTCATGCGTTGTCGCAATTCGATCTGGCCGACCGGAAGCGCCGCGCCACTGGCCGTGTTGACCAACAGGTCTTGGTCGCCGCGCCAGGTCGCGACCTTCTCTTCGCCTGCCTCATCGGTCCACTCGCCCCAACTCACCCCCAGAAAGCTTCCCATCGCCGCTTCGGGCGAGGGGAAAAAAATTGCCTGCCCACCTCGCTCGATAAACCGCTCAATCTGTTCCGCCGCTTCGGCCTGCGACGGCGATTCGACCGAGGGCAAACGACCCTGCCACAGCAACAGAGAAACCGATTCCCACTCGACAGCGGGCAACTGCGCCAGCGAAACCACCTCGGCGGTTGCCTGCGTTTGGGCATCGGGTGCGACGGTGGCCGCGACCTGCAACAAGTCGGCCACACCCGCGTGCTCCGCCACAATGACGGTGTGCCGTGGCGTCGGTTCCCCAAAAACAAAGTAGTAGCGGTTATCAGCGAGGTTGGCGTCCGCCGGAATCGAGACGACGCCCCAGCCCCGACGATGATCGCGCGGCAGCGGAATGCGGTGATCCTTGAGCTCCGTCTTCGGACCCACCCATTCGACCTGAACCACTGACCGCGCCGATTCAATCTCGATGGCCACCGGACTCGTCAATCGTGAATCGGCCGCGCCATCGCGTGTGAGCACCAACGAAAGCCACAATTCGGCGCCCTCGGCCGTCTCGACGCGGCGAGCCTCGGTGACCTGAATCGCGACGTTCCCCGAGGCCGTCTGCGGGAACGCGAGCAAGTGAAACCGAACACTCTGCGGGAAGCTTTGAAAGTCATCACGCAGTGTTTGCCAGCGGGAGCTGTCCGGCTTCCAGTCGTTGGCACGCAGATCCGATGCGATCCAAATGTCGGTTCGACCCGAGCGATTGTCGCGAATGAAATCGCGGGCTGATTCCAACATCGCGGGTAAATCGGCCGAGTTGCCGGCCTCGGTCGCCGCTGTCAAATCGCCCAGCGACGCGATCGACTCAATCGCCAGCGGCTCTTGCCGGGCACTGTCCACCACCGCCCACCGATTTGATCCCAGCGTGGTCAGCGTTTGAACCAATTGGTCCGTTGCCGCAGTCAACTTCGACCGCTCGCTGCCGAACTCGCGCTGCTGCATGCTCGGCGATCGATCGAGCAGAATGAGGGTCGTATCGGGCCGCTGTCCTCCGGCCAGACCGAGCCATCCGCTGGCCAACGGACGGCTCACCGCGACCACCAGCGCTGCGATCACGGCGGTTCGGAAAGCGAGGATCAACCACTGACGTATCCGAGCGTAGCCGCGGGCCATGCGGGCGGCAGCCAGCAAAAACATCATGGCGGCCCAGGGCATCGTTTGGTACCGCCGCTGGTTGATCAAGTGGATGATCACCGGCAGCGCCACCAGTGGAAGCGCGAGCAGCATCCAGGGTTGCAAGAACATCATCGTACGCCTCGCGCACGAGTGCGACCGACCAAAAAGCGAGTGAGCACCTGCTCGTGGTCCTCATCGGTTCGCACGCGGTGATAATCGACCGCCTTTTCTTGAACAGCCTTCTTCATCGCTTCGAGGTATTCCGCCAGGGCACGGTGATAACGATCGGCGATTTCACTCGGCTCAGCGAAGATCGCGGGTCCCCCCTCCATATCGAGGAATCGCATCGGTCGGCTGAACCGAAACTCGACCTCCAAGGGATCCAGCAAATGGAAGACTGCCAGATCGTGTTTGCGGAACCGCAAGTGCTCGAAGCAATCACGCAGCTCCTCGGGCGGAAGGAAAAGGTCGGAGAGGATCACGATCAGCGCCCGCTGGCGAATCGTCTCGGCCAGTTCGTGCAGCACCGCACTCAACTGAGTCGGTCCACTGCCCCGCGCCGATTCCAACGCGTCGAAAACGTGCATCAGGTGAACCGGGTTGCGCCGTGGCGGAATGCTGCGAACGATCCCCTCGGCGACGCAGGTCAATCCCACCGCGTCGCCCTGCTCGATCGCCAAGTAGCTGAGCGCCCCAGCCAAACGTCGAGCGTACTCCAATTTGGAGACGCCGGACGAGCCGAAGTCCATCGAGCCACTGGTATCGAGCACCAGACAACATCGCAGGTTGGTGTCGGCCTCAAATTCCTTGACGTAGAATCGATCGGTTCGGCCGTACGCACGCCAGTCCAATCGCCGCAAGTCATCGCCGGGAACGTATTTCCTGTACTCGGCAAACTCAACGCTCGCACCGCGATGCGGGCTTGGGTGGCGACCTGAAACGTTTCCCTGCATCGGTCGCCGCGCGAACAACGGCAGACTGCCCAAACGGGCAAGCACACCGGAATCTAGAAAACTGCGTGAGCGGCGGTCGGGTAGCATTCACAGCGCCTGAACTAGTTGGCTTCTTCGGCTTCTTCAAGCAATCGCTGCACGATCCGTTTGGGATCCATCCCCTCGGCTTGAGCGGCAAAGGTGGTGATCACACGGTGCGTCAACACCGGCACGGCCACCTCATGAACGTCCTCGAGCCGCACCATGTAGCTGCCCAACAGTGCCGCACGCGCCTTGGCGCCAAGAATTAGATATTGCACCGCGCGTGGACCGGCGCCCCACGCCACCAATGGTTTCAGCCAATCCGGGGCGGTGGGGGATTGGGGACGGGTGCGACGGACCAATCTCGCCGCAAGCGAGTAGATGTGTTCGGGAACTGGCATCCGACGCACCAAATCTTGCAAGCGGATGATATCGTCCGCCCTCAAAAGGTGGTCGAGCGCCGGCAAAGCGTCACCGGTTGTCGTCCTCGCGATCTCAATCTCCTCGGCCTCGCTCGGGTACTCCATCTCGATCAAAAACATGAATCGGTCGAGTTGTGCCTCGGGCAACGGGTAGGTCCCCTCTTGCTCGACCGGGTTCTGAGTCGCCAGAACCACAAATGGTGGGGCGAGCGTGAACGGCTTGCCCGCCACCGTCACGCGATGCTCCTGCATCGCCTCGAGCATGGCGGCCTGCGTCTTTGGCGGAGCGCGATTGATCTCGTCAGCCAACACGATGTTCGCAAAGATCGGCCCCGCGATGAACTCAAACTCGCGACGCCCGCCGCCACCATCCTGCAGAATGTCGGTCCCTGTGATGTCCATTGGCATCAGGTCAGGGGTGAACTGGATGCGAGTGAACTGCAGCGACATTGTTTCGGCCAACTTGCTCACTAGCAGCGTCTTCGCGAGCCCCGGAACCCCCATCAACAGGGCGTGTCCTCGGGCGAACAGGCAAATCGCCAGACGTTCGATCACCGCTTGTTGCCCGATGATCACCCGCCCCAACTCCTGCTGGAGCCGACCGTACGTCGCTCGCAGATCGTCGATCGCTTGAACATCATTGTCACTCATGCGAGCGACCGAACCCGTCTCTAACGAAGCCGACATCAAGGTCTCCTGATCGCGATCATTGAGCGATCCGATGGAAAGGGGGAGCGGTTGGGGAACCCATCGCCGCCAACGGAACCGACCAGACGGGCTCGTCGACTAGTCTCACCTGGGCGGGGGGCGACGGCAAGCGCCGGAGAGGAATTCTCGATGGCAATTGAGCTCACGCGCCGATACAATTGAGGGGTCGATCCCATCCTTCGAGTCGGTGCAAAGCTGCCAGCGGTCACATCAGCTCCGCCTTCCCACCTATTTTTCCCTCCATCGACGCGCTGGCATCGGCGTGCACTCACTCACTTTCCGCCTCTCTCTCGGCCCGGATCATGAAATTTTTTTCACTCATCCAGCGGACACTCATCGTCTCGGCAATCGGCGGGGCGATGAGTTCAACCGGCGCGTTAGCGGATGACCCGCAACAACGACGCGAGCAGTACTTCGAACAACACATTCGCCCGCTGTTGTTCGACCGCTGCTATGGCTGTCACAGCGACAAGAAGCAGGAGTCGAGTTTGAGGCTCGATTCGCGGCAAGCGGTGATGCGCGGTGGCGATTCCGGCGCGGCCGCGATTTCGCGAAACGTCGATGAGAGTTTGCTCATACAAGCCGTTCGCGGGGAGTTGGCGCCGATGCCGCCCGACGACCCATTGAGCGACGAGGAGATCGCAAAACTCGAGCGATGGGTCGCGATGGGCCTGCCATGGACATCCGGTGACGCGCCCACTTCGCCCACCCTCGGCGATCAGCGGGCCATCGGTAAGCAGGCGCGCGCTCACTGGTCGCTGCAGCCGATTCGCCAACCCAAATTGCCCACGGGACCAGGTGTCGATGCGCTCGAATCCGCGGTCGACCGCTTTGTGATGCAAGGTATCCTTGATCAGGCGTTGGAGGTCGCCCCGCCCGCGGACCGGCGGACCTTGCTGCGGCGTTTGTCATTTGACCTCGTCGGACTTCCGCCCACGCCAGATGAAGTCGATGCGTTCGTTCGCGACGAATCATCCTCAGCGGTTCGAAACGTCGTCGATCGACTTTTGGACTCGCCTCACTACGGAGAACGCTGGGCGAGGCACTGGATGGACATCGCTCGTTACGCCGATTCGCAGGATTGGCAAGCTCAAACCGACGTTCGCTACCCTTTTGCTTACACCTATCGCGACTGGCTGATCCGATCGCTCAATGAAGACCTGCCCTACGACGATTTTATCCGCGAGCAATTGGCAGCCGATTTTCGGCATCGCCAGAGTGATTCACCGGACTTGGCCGCGCTCGGATTTTTGACCGTCGGCCCACGCTTTCGGGGCAACCGACTGGAAATCGCTGCGGATCAAATCGACGTCGTCACCCGCGGATTGATGGGGCTCACCGTTGGCTGTGCAAGATGCCACGATCACAAGTACGATCCGATCGCGATCGACGATTACTACGCGCTCCACGGTGTCTTCGCGAGCAGCCAAATCAGCGAAGAGTTACCCGAAATTCGTACGTCCCTTTCCGAGCACGATGACCCGCAGCGGGCGGACTTTCGCGCTGAACTGGCGAAGGCCAAACAGGCCGAAGTGGATTATCACCAGTCGCTCCGCCGCGAAGCGATCGACGACCTTAAAAGTCGCGTCACGGATTATCTGATTGGCTATCACGAGATGGGACTCACGGGAAAACTGGAGATCCGTGGGGCGATGTCTCAATTGAATGTCAAGGAAACGGCAATGACGCCGCTCAGCGAACGATTGACGGCCTACTTGCTAACGGCCGACGTGAGCGACCCCGTCATGGGGCCTTGGGTGGAAGGGTTGAAGATGAAGGAGGAGGTATTTGCGAAGAAAGCGCAGGGATTGCTCGACCGGTGGACCTCCGACGCGTCGAACATCAATCCGCTTGTTAAACAGACGCTCGAAAGCAAGTCGCCTCAAACGCGAAAGGAATTGATCGAGGCCTATGGCAGCGTGTTTCAGCAATCATTGGGTTCCGATCCGTCGGAGGCTCGATCGGTCGAGGCGGATGCCGATCAATCGCCGCTGGATGCCGCGACGCGGCAGATTCGCGAGACCCTTCTGGCAGACGACGGGCTGTTCGATTTGCCGATCGCGCGAGTCGTCGTCGCCTCACGACTTCTGGGGATGGGGCGGAAAAATTTAGGCGACTTGCAAAAAGCGATCACCGAGGTTTACGCGTCACACCCGGGTGCTCCGCCGCGTGCGATGTCACTCAGTGATTTGCCCAATCCGGTCACCCCTTACGTGATGCTCCGTGGCGAACCCGGTCGACGAGGCGATCAGGTGGACCGACGGTTCATCTCGGTGCTGTCGCGTCCCAAAGCCGAGCCATTTCAGCAGGGTAGCGGTCGCTTGGAATTGGCCGACCGGATCGCATCCCCATCGAACCCGTTGACCGCGCGGGTCTTGGTTAATCGCGTTTGGACAAAGTATTTCGGCCGAGGTTTGGTCGACTATTCGGATGACTTTGGGCTACGTTGTCCGCCACCGAAGCAGGCGGAACTACTCGATTGGCTGGCGCATGCGTTCATGGAGAACGGTTGGTCGCTGAAGTGGTTGCACAGGACGATCGTGCTTTCGGAGACCTACGGTCGAAGTAGCCTAGCTTCGGCCGAGACGCTCGAGCGTGACCCAGAGAACCACTGGCTGGCTCGCCAGAACCGCCGCCGTCTCGATCTTGAATCGATGCGCGACGCAATGCTCGTGACCGCCGGTTTGCTCGACCCGACCATTGGCGGGCGATCTTTTCCCTTGTCGACGCCTCCCTACACGCATCGCCGCACCGTTTATGCGTACGTTGATCGGGTCGACACCGATCCGATGCTCAAGACTTTTGACTTGGCATCGCCGACGGCATCGGCGTCGGAACGTCCGATCACTACGATCCCCCAGCAAGCCCTGTTTCTGATGAACCATCCATTCGCCGCAGAGTTTGCACGGGAATTGGTGAAGCAGTCGCGTGCGAGCGGGTCACCCGAGGAGGGCGTTCGCTCCCTTTACCGACGACTCTACCAACGCGATCCGATTGCCACCGAGTTGGCCATCGCCGTCGACTATCTGAACCAACCTCCGGTGGTCGAAGCGTTCCCCGAAGCCACTTGGGAATACGGCTATGGCCCCACCGATCGAACGGCGCGGACCTTCACCCCATTGCCTTTTTGGAGTGGCACCGCGTATCAGACCAGTGACGTTTATCCCGATCCCGTCCATCGACACTTGCGTTTGACCGCGATAGGTGGAAATCCGGTAATTCGAGCCGATCAGAGCGTCATTCGACGATGGATCGCCCCGGCGGCGGGCACCGTTTCGATCACGAGTCAGTTGGAACACCTTCGAGACGCGGGCGATGGCGTGGTGGGATCGATTTGGTTCATCCCCGGTGTCGCCAACACCCAAAAGGACAACTCACTCCATGACGGTCGGCGTTCCGCGGAGTCGCTCGTCGAACACCACGTTCTCGGCAAGGTGGTGGACCTGGCCATTGATCGACTGGACGTCAACCAGGGTGACGCAATCGAGTTGGTCGTGCATTGCTTCAAGACGCCTGCCGCTGATGCGTTCCGCTGGACCGCAGAGGTGACCGGCATCGAGGGTTCACTGTCCGAACAAGTTTGGGATTCCGCCAGAGGATTCGCGGGACCGCCACCGCCAAAACTTGACGCTTGGGAGCAACTCGCCCAAGCACTTCTGCTGACCAACGAATTTCACTATTTGGATTGAGGCCTCCTCATGTTCTCTCGCCGAAATCTGCTTCAAAGTTCTGGCCTTGGGCTGGGTTGGCTTGCCGCCACCGAATTGCTGGCAGGTGAAACCGGGTCGCGTGCGCTGAGTCGCGGCGCCGATGGTGTCGCGGCGATGGACGAGCGATTGCCCAATTCGCTCGCCGCAAAACCACCTCATTTTGCCCCACGGGCCAAACGCGTCATCCACCTTTTCGCTAACGGTGGCCCCTCGCAAATCGACACTTTCGACCCCAAACCGATGCTCAACCAGCTTCATGGGAAATCGTTAGGCGACCAGTACAGCAAGGACAAGCGTTTGGGTGGCGTGGCACACGGTTCGCCCTTCAAGTTCACGCGGCATGGCGAGTCCGGGCTCGAAGTCAGCGAGTTATTTCCTCACGTCGCCAAACATGCCGATGACCTCTGCGTGATCCGCTCGATGGTCACTGACATCCCGAATCATGAGCCGGGGCTGATGATGATGAACTGCGGCGACCTCGTTCGCCCAACGCCAAGCCTTGGTGCTTGGACGCTCTACGGGCTGGGGAGTGAAAACCAGAGCCTTCCTGGCTTCGTGGTCATGTGCCCCAAGGGTTTCCCTACCGCTGCGACCGCCAATTGGCGGAGCGCCTTCCTGCCGGGAATTTACCAGGGGACCTACGTCGATTCGCAGTATCGCGAACCCGAACAACTCGTCGCCAACATACGCAACGAGTTCCTGATCCATCAACAGCAGAAGCGGCAGTTGTCGCTGGTTCAACAACTCAATCGCGACCACCTCGCCACCCGCGGCGGCGATCCGCAACTCGAAGCTCGAATCGAATCGCTCGAACTCGCATTCCGAATGCAGGACGAGGCGGCCCAGGCTTTCGACATTCGCGATGAGCCCGAACACATCCTGACGGCCTATGGTGACGACCAACAGGGCCGTCAAATGTTGATCGCACGGAGATTGGTCGAGCGCGGGGTTCGCTACGTTCAGGTCTATCACGGCGCGGCACAACCTTGGGACTCACACGCCAACATCGATGTCAATCACCCACGACTCGCGAAAGAGTGCGATCAAGCGATCGGAGCGTTGCTGGCGGACCTCAAGCAACGTGACCTACTCCGCGACACGCTCGTGATTTGGGGCGGTGAGATCGGCCGGACACCCACGGTTCAACTGCCCGTCGGCCCCAAACCTGGACGCGATCACCACAACGATGGGTTCACCCTCTGGATGGCCGGTGGTGGCGTCAAGGGCGGTATGGTGCACGGGACAACCGATGAGGTCGGCCTCAAAGCGGTTGAGAATCCCGTCCACGTTCACGACCTTCACGCGACCATTTTGCACTTGCTCGGTTTCGACCACGAGAGATTGACTTTCCGACACTCGGGTCGTGACATGCGATTGACGGACATTCATGGCCACGTGGTCCGAGACATTCTCGCCTAGCGGAACAGCACCCGGGCCGCGCCAACCCATCCGTTCTCTGGCGTGGCTGGACCACGTTGAACTTCCACTGGAATCGCAGATGAAACGAGAACTCATGTTGGCGGCATCTTTGTTTGCGCTCAGTATTGTTGCCCAGGCGGCCGGTCCTCCGGCTCCGAACATCGTTTTGGTACTTACCGATGACCAGGGTTACGGAGACCTCGGTCACACGGGTAATCCAGTCATTCAAACGCCGCATATCGACGCGCTCGCCGCCGAGTCGTCACAGCTGATCGATTTCCACGTGGCGCCCACGTGTTCGCCGACGCGGGCCGCATTGCTCACGGGACACTGGACCAATCGAACGGGCGTGTGGCACACGGTGAATGGACGTTCGATGTTGCGTGAAAACGAAGTCACGATCGCCCAGATGCTCAAAGATGCGGGCTATGCCACAGGGCAGTTCGGCAAATGGCACTTGGGTGATAACTTTCCTTATCGAGCGGAGGACCGCGGTTTCACTGAGGTTTATCGGCACGGTGGTGGAGGTGTCGGTCAGACGCCTGACTTTTGGGACAACGCGTACTTCGATGGGCACTACCTTCACAACGGAAAGGCTGTTCCCGCAGAGGGATTCTGCACCGATGTTTTTTTCGAACAGGCGCATCGTTTTATTCGTGAGCAATCCGAAAAGAACCAGCCATTCTTCGCCTACATCTGCACCAACGCTCCCCACGGACCCCTCCACGCACCTCAGAAGTATCTCGACCTTTACCCCGATCAACCGCTCGCGATTGCGGCGTTCTTCGGGATGATTACGAACCTCGACGAGAATGTGGGTGCCACTCGCCAATTGCTGCGAGACTTGGGCATTGACCAAAACACGCTGTTCATCTTTACGACTGACAACGGGACGGCGGGCGGCGCCAAGGTGTTCAATGCCGGCATGCGTGGCGCGAAAGGGAGTGAATACGAAGGTGGGCATCGTGTGCCCTTGATCGCGCACTGGCCGGCTGCCGGTTGGAACAAGAGGCACGTGTCAGACGCACTTTGCCACGCGGTGGATGTCGTCCCCACGTTGCTAGACGTCACCGCCGCGAAAACGCCGGAAGGGGTTGAGTTCGATGGGATTTCGATTCGCAGGTTGCTTGACCCCTCGGCTGATCAGAACGATTGGCCGCATCACCGACTGCTGGTCACCGATTCGCAGCGAGTGCGAGACCCCATCAAGTGGAAGCAATCCGCCGTTATGTCCGGACCGTGGCGGTTGGTCAACGGAGATGAGCTTTATGACATCCAAGCGGACCCTGGCCAGCAACGCAATGTGATCGCCGATCATCCCGCGCGGGCGGCAGAAATGCGAGCGTTCTACGACGCATGGTGGGAGGAACTCGAACCGACTTTTTCTCAGACCACAGAAATTCTCCTCGGCCATCCTGAGCATCCGGTTGTCTCGCTAACTGGTCACGATTGGATTCAGGAAGCTCTTCCGCCCTGGAACCAACAGCACATTCGCCAAGCCAGTGTTGCTCCACCGGCGTCACGCAACACGGCGTTGGCCCAGGCCGCGTGGCGAGTGAAGTCGCAAAGCACCCGCTCCGAGTCGGGGAACGCGGTGCATCAAGGCCACTGGGCCGTGAAGGTACTCACGGGAGGAAGCTACCAATTGAGCGTGCGCCGCTGGCCGGTCGAGGCGGACGAGCCGATCAACGCTTCCCTGCCAGCGGGTGCAAATGTTCCCGGTGCGACAAAGGCCTACCGCGCCCACGAGGGGATCGCGATCGCAGCCACCCACGCGATAATTCGAGTAGATGGCCGGGACATCGCCGTACGACCGGTCCAGTCCAGCGACAGATGCATCAATTTTGTCGCGGAGCTCAAAGCCGGCTCGCACAAAATTTCCACGGTCTTCACCGATGCCGAAGGTGACGAGATCGGGGCGTTCTATACGATCGTTACCAAGCTTGACTGAGTTTGCGTGGTTCAAGCGAACGCAAAGGTGGAGCATCCACATGGATGTGGAAATAGCGGCCCGTGTTCATGGTGCAAGTGCGAACGTTTGCCGCGGAGAAAACTTGACCGCTGAGACACGAGCCCTCTCGCTTTCCGCTGTCTCGGCGCTATTGATCGGCGTCATCGGACTCGTTGCGGCCCTGAGCACCGGATCCGGTGCGAT